>JBGSUK010000017.1:300000-575923 GCA_041753455.1 Anaerolineae bacterium
GCGGCCTGTTGGGTTTGGACGATGGCGGTTCCGGCAACGGCATTTTGGGTTTGTGCGGCGGAGTTTTGTGTCTGGACAGCCGCAGCGGTGAGGCTGCCGAAAATGGCGGTCTGTGTAGCCGCATTTTGATTCGCAATGCTGGTCTGCGTGGCGAAATTCTGATCCATCTGGGCCGTACCCGTAACGGAAAAGGCGGTCTGGGTGGCAGCGTTTTGCCCTGCGATAAAGGTGCTCGTCGTTGCTGCTGATTGGGTTTGCTGGACGGCTGTCTCTTGGGCGCGGGCTTCGCGGATGACCTGCGCCGTCTCAGTTTTCTGGTCATTGGTGCGGGAGGTTTGCTGCGAATAGGCAAATAGACCAATCGCAACACACAGGGTACAGAGTAGCGTGGCGACCCCCAAAATCCAATAGGGCAGCAGAGGGGCGGCAGCGAGTTCACCATTTTCAACATGGAAGTCGCTACTGCTGGATACGGCCCGCATCTCAAGCGGGTAGATGGTGGGTGATCCGAGTAACCCTGTTTTGCGGGGACGGACTTCTATTTCGACGGTTTCGGCACGACCCGGCCCAACGGACAGGGAGGAACTTGGCGGAATAAAGGTTAGACCCTCTTCGCGGTCCCGCCCACTGACGGTATAGCTGTCTGGGGCATTGCCTGTGTTATTGACCGTGATACGAACTTTGCCGTTTTTGCGTACTCGCTTGGGTGACATATCCACTGAAAAGCTGTGGAATGAGTTCACGGAAAGTGTTCCTGTGCCACGTGCAATCTCCATCCCGCGTTCTTCACTGGACACACGCAGGCCAAGATTATATGTTCCGGCGGTGGCGCTTGGATTGCGCGGCGGATGGATGGTAATGGGCAGTGTTCCGCGTGTTCCCGGCATCAGTTGCAGCGTGTTTTGGGGCATGATGACCCACTCAATCGGCAGGCCCTGCACCATTACGCGGAAATGTTCGACTAATTCACTTTGATTAAAAATCTCAATCTGGGCATCGGTGCGCATCCCCGGTTCTACACGCAGAGAAGGCGGATTCATCTGCACCGTCACTTTTTGGACAGCGGCAGGAGGTGTGCTGCCGGGTGGTGCGGCGCGAACATCCATAATTGTCCCAGATGGGCCAGCGGCACGAATATCGCCAATGCTGGGTACACCCATCGGCAAAGTATCTTTTTTGCCGCCGGCACGCTGTAAACTCAGTCGGTACTCCCCGATGCTAACGACCTGACCCGCCGCCAATTTCTCCGGCACATTCGCCAAGAGCTTAGCCCCATCCAAAAACGTTCCATTGGTGCTGCCGAGGTCGGTGATGGTGTAATTATTATTAGATTGTTTATCAATCCGAGCGTGGAGGCGTGAAATACGGGTACTGGGAAGGGTAATGTCTTGATCTTCGCGCCCGATGGTTAGGGACTGCTTGGAAAGTTTATAGCGTTCTGGAGCCACACCTTCTTTCACAATAACCAATTCATCACTGGATAATGCGCCTAGTTGTGGAATGGCAACGTTTACCCCCTGCGGCATTCCCGGCATTGATGCTAGATACGTGCCGAGGCTGTCGAGTTGGTCACTAGCCCGCGCTTGGGTATCCAAAATGGTAACTTTGCCATTTTCGCTTAGATCAAGACGCTGGAGGGCAAAAATAAGATCACGTCCGGTTTTATAGCGATCATTCACCTCTTTGGCGAGGGCTTTCATGATAATCGCTTCGAGTTCAGGCGCGATACCGGCCCGGACACTGCTTGGGGAGGGTGGCGGTGTCTTAATATGCATCTCGGCGGCTTCGAGAATATTGCGCGGCATAAAAGGTAGCTTGCCGACAATCAACTCGTACATCATCACGCCAAGCGCGTAAAGGTCGGTTCGTCCGTCTACCTCATCACCCCGAATTTGCTCCGGTGACATATAGGGGAGTGTGCCCATCGGGTGGTTGCCCTGCGTCTGCAAAATGGCGTTTTCAGCCATCTTTACGAGGCCGAAGTCGGTCAGCAAGGCGTTGAAATTGGTATCCCCCATGCCCGTGCTGGTTGCAAGTTTCAGCAGCACGTTATCGGGCTTAATGTCACGATGTACCATGCCTTGCTGATGAGCATAATCCAACGCGGAGGCGATTTGTCGAATGAGGGCAACGGCCTCTAGTAGACTAACAAATTTGCTTTCGCGGTACATGCGGTTGAGATAACTACGAAGGCTGCCGGTTGCGACATACTCCATAATCAGATACAGCAGGCCCTGCTCAGCGTGGAACGAAAAGACCTTGACGATATTGGGATGATCCAGCGCGGCAATGGCGCGGGCTTCTTGGACAAACCGCTGTCGAAATTTTTCTTGCCGTCCGATTTCTGGGTGCATGAGTTTCAGGGCAACCGGGCGCTGTAGCTGAATATCTATCGCACGGTAAACCGACCCCATACCGCCTTCACCCAATAATTCTTGAAGCTGGTAATCGCCGATCACCTGTCCTGCATTTTGATCGCTCATGAGAATTTCCCGTAAATAATTTAATGGAACAATAAAAACCCCTTTGGACTTTTCTAGTATACAGCAAACACGCACAGTGCATACGCTACGCAAAACAGGCTATACTGAACAAAAATTTGCTAGGCATAGGGAAAATTGTTTGATGAAAATCGCATTGTGTCCAAATGCGTTTCGGGGCAGTCTGAGTGCGTTACAGGCGGCAGAGGCCATTGCCGATGGTTTGCGAAGAAGCCGCTTGGATTGTGAACCCTTATTGATGCCCCTAGCGGATGGCGGAAATGGCACTTTAGACGTGTGGTTGTATGCTGTTCAGGGCCAACGGATTCAGCTTCTGGTACAAGGGCCGCTTGGAGATACCGTGATGGCAGAATATGGCCTTGCTGGAAAAACCGCCATGATTGAAATGGCCCGCGCGTCCGGTGTGGAACTGCTGAAATCTGCTGACCGAAACCCCCTCAATACCACTACATTTGGAACGGGCCAGTTGATATTGGATGCGGTGGCGCGTGGTGCGACTGAAATCTTGGTCGGGGTTGGGGGAAGTGCAACGGTAGATGGTGGCGCCGGGTGCTTATTGGCATTAGGGGCGCGGCTGCTGGACAAAAACAATATGCTTATTAAGGGCAGCGGCGGATCTCTTGACCAAATCGCCCATATTGACGCCACCCCTCTGCATGAGAAATTAACAGGGGTGACCATACGGGTGCTATGTGATGTCGAAAACCCTCTACTTGGGCCATTGGGTGCCGCGCCGATTTTTGGACCACAAAAAGGGGCAGATGCAGCAGCCGTGCAGCGCTTGGAAACAAACCTTACCCATTTTGCGGATGTCGTGCTGAATGATGTTGGAATTGATATGCGTCATGTGCCTCGTAGCGGGGCGGCGGGTGGTTTGAGCGCGGGACTATATGCACTGGCAGGGGCGGAACTCGTCTCCGGCGCAGATGTGGTTATTCAGGCGTGCGGTTATGATAAAATTCTGACGGAGCAATCTATTGCGCTGGTTATCACAGGCGAGGGGAAGCTGGACGATCAGACTGGCGGCGGTAAAGGGCCGATGGGCATTGCACAGGCCGCCACAAAACTAGGGATTCCGGTCATTGCATTGGCCGGCAGTGTCACAGCATCACCGATGAATCTACAAGCATGGGGGTTTACGGCAGCATGGAGTATCGTACCACAGCCGTGTTCGTTGGAAGATGCCTTGAAAAATGGCAAGGCATGGTTGATTGATAGCGCGACGCATCTAGGGAATACACTAGCACTTCAATTAATTTAGGAGACACTTTGTAAATTATGAGCATTAAAGCCGATCATTGGATACGCAAGATGGCACTTGAGCATGGCATGATCGAGCCATTTGTCGAAAAACAGGTTCGAGCCGGGGTCATTAGTTATGGGGTGTCGAGTTACGGTTATGATATTCGGGTCGCCGATGAATTTAAGATTTTTACCAACGTCAACAGCGCGATTGTTGACCCCAAACATTTTGACCCGGCCTCATTTGTAGATTTTCGCGGTGATATATGTATCGTGCCACCCAATTCATTTGCCCTTGCCAGAACGGTGGAACATTTCCGTATTCCGAGAAGCGTTATGGCTGTATGTGTTGGTAAAAGCACATATGCGCGTTGCGGCATTATCCTAAATGTAACACCCGCCGAGCCTGAATGGGAGGGATTTCTAACACTCGAAATTAGCAACACGACCCCACTGCCTGCTCGAATTTACGCTGGTGAAGGAATCGCCCAACTACTCTTTTTTGAAAGCGATGATCCGTGTGAAACTTCCTACGGGGATCGCAAAGGCAAGTATCAAGATCAAATTAGCATTACCCTACCCCGTATTTGACGAATATTTAGGCCGCTATACTATTGATCAATAGCGGTCTTCTTCTTTTCGAGCATAGGTCCTTTTTCTCACCTCCGCAAGGCGCACGGCATCAATTTTGTCATAGCAAACTAGCCTATGGTCGTTTATACTAGCCCGTCGGGCTTATCTATAGATCAATATAATAATCGCTAGGGTCTTGTGTCAAGCAGACCTTTTGGAACAGGTTATCAGCGTGACAACCACTCGACACTTTAAGTTTAACGACGTTCTGATTACGTGGTCACCTCTTGATATTAATCTGCCATCCCCAGTCTATAATGATTATGCGGCTGGCATGGAACACGAAATTCTCCAAAGCGGCAAGTTTGTTGGCCTCTGTAACCTCAGCGGAACCCCAACTGAATTTAGCATTGCGCATCATAATCTCCGCGAAACCGTAGTCGCAACATCGTCAAATTCTTATAATCGGCAGCGTCAGTTAGTCTGTGCGATTTCCATTGGGCTTTTTGGACATCCCTATGCCACCATTGAAGAAATCGCCACACATATTAACTTCTATAGCCTTAAACTGTTCACAGCAGAGGCGAATGCTGCCCTCTTTTTATATCTCAAGCGATTGCTTCGACCAGAATTATTCTATTACTCTGAATACTTTGGCCCAGAATATCAATCGGGTCAGATAGTCAATGGGGTTCGACATGAAGACTTGCAGCAGACCTCATTTCCCGATGAGACGTTTGATATTGTCCTGACTGCTGAGGTTTTTGAGCATATCCCTGATGGGTTAAAAGCCGAGCGCGAAATTATCCGTATTCTCAAAAAGAGCGGGATATATTGTTTTACCGTTCCGTTTGCGCCCTATGCAGAACACGATAATATCCGCGCAAGTCTTGATAGCGATGGGAATATTGTTCACCATGCGCCACCTGAATATCATGGTGATCCGGTGCGTCCTGAAGAAGGGGTGTTGGTCTATCGGGTTTTTTCGCAACGAGGTATGGAACAACGGTTTGCGGCGCTCAATTGTGAATTTGTAACCTATCACCTTTGGTCACGCATGTTGGGTATTTTGGGTAGTAATGCAATGGTGCATGTGGTCTCAAAACTACCTAAACGGCCTTTCGCGTCTGCCCCTGCCCCAGCATTGCAACCAGATGCTTTAGTAGCCCAAGTAGATTCCCCGAATGCCTTAGTTGAAAAATACGGCGAGAAGTGGGTTGCAGGTTATCTATCGGCCCTCGTCGAATATTTTGCATCTAACCAGAAACTACACGACCATTTTGAATATTGGCAAGAGCGGGGCTTTCACATCACCCTAAATCATTACTATGAACCTATTCCGGACACGCGAACCTTAAGTGAATCTTTATGGACGCGCTATTCAGAGCTTCCCGGTGTGGATATGAATGATATGGAACAACTTCGCCTTTTACAAGAAGTTTTCCCCGCTTATGCCGATGAATATAATGCCATACCGCATGATCCACCCACTGAACCGCACCTATTTTATTTCAATAATCCGATGTTTTCTGGGACGGATGCTCTTGCTTTGTATTGCATGATAAGGCATTATAAGCCCCAACTAATATTAGAAACTGGGTCGGGGATGTCTACAAGGATAAGCGCACAAGCGGCCCTTTTGAACGGCAATACAAAAGTGATCGCCATTGAGCCCTATCCGAATGAATTTTTGCAAAAAGGTTTTCCCGGACTTTCGTCTCTCATCGTCAAACCCATCGAGTCAGTTGATTTAAGCGTTTTCCAAAATCTTCAAGCCGGCGACATCCTCTTTATTGATACGACGCATGTTGTCAAAATTGGTGGGGATGTTAATTATCTTTTTCTAGAAGTCCTGCCGCGCCTTAACAAAGGGGTGATTGTTCATATCCATGACATCTTTTTGCCGCATGAATATCGGCAAGATTGGGTGTTGAATTTGCATCGTTTTTGGACAGAACAATACCTTCTACAGGCGTTTTTGATATTTAATAACGATTTCGAAGTGATATTTGGCAATACGTATCTTGCAAATAAGTATCCAGCAGCTATGAAAAAGACCTTCCCTAACTCGCCATGGTGGGGCGGCGGAAGTTTTTGGATTCGGCGTAAACTTTAAAGAAAGAATTGCAGAGGCATGACTGAGTTTAATCCGCTAAATTATTCTATCGCGCTGACCGAACCAGCCCGTGTTGCCCCCTCGGGATGGCTGCACCATGTGCCGTTTGCCATGTATTTGATTGATGCCGTTCGCCCGGAACTTTTGGTCGAACTTGGTGCCCATTATGGCGTTTCCTATTGTGCTTTCTGCCAAGCCATTAAAGCCTTAGGGACGGGGACACAGGCTTACGCGGTAGATACATGGCAGGGTGATGACCAAGCGGGTTTCTATGGCCCTGAGGTTTTGGATAACCTGCGCCAGCATCACGATCCTCTTTATGGGGATTTTCCCAACTTTTGCAAACCACATTTTCCGAAGCTGTGCATCAATTTAGCGATGGTTCGATTGATTTGCTGCATATTGATGGCTGCCACACCTATGATGCGGTGTATCAAGATTGGATGGAATGGCGACCGAAAGTTAGCAATCGGGGGGTGGTGCTGTTTCATGATACCCATTTGCGGAATGGTGGTTTTGAGGTCTGGAAACTGTGGGAGGAATTGCAAACACAATACCCCACTTTTGACATTTCCTATGGTTATGGGCTGGGTGTTGTGGCAGTAGGGCCAGATATTCCACCCGCCCTGCGTGAATTAATTGAGCTACCCGAAGACGAAAAAGTGACGGTCATTGAATATTTTTACCAATTAGGTAAACGGGTCAGTGCCGCCGAAGACCGCCGAGCCTTGACAGAATCACATGGATACGAGATTCGAGGTTTGCAAGAGCAGATAAGTGGTTACCAAGCCCTTCAAGTCGAAGCTGATGAGCACAATCGGAGCGAACGGGAACGGTACCAACTGGACTTAATGAATTTTGGTCGGCAGCATGAGAATGACTTAAACACTTTGAGACAGGCACTGCACGCCAAATACGAAAATGACCTGCTTGCTCTAACTCATAGACTACAAGCTGAATATGAAAGTCAGTTAGATCAGCGTATTGTTGAACAGCAAGGTTTGACGAAACAAATCAGCGAACTTGCGCTTGATAACCGCGAGTCTGATATTTTGTTGAATCATCAGCAGTTTCATATTGAACAAATCGAGTTAGAACTGGATTCGGTTAAAGAACATGTCAAACGGGTCGAGTATCAGTTTGTCACCGCCCAACATTATGCACTGACCCTCGAATATCAAATGACGGCTTTCCATAACACCCGTGCTTGGTCTATGATTCAACGCTGGTATCGGTGGAAACGACGTTTTATGCCAGAGGGTTCAAAACTGGAACGCCTCTATTATTTGCTGATGACCTCGCAATACATTTTGCGTAAAGAAGGCCCCGGAGTCTTGGCAAAACGTCTGTATCGTTGGACATTCAAGGGCGAGCGGCAATCGTTTTTGCCTGTGGTTGAAGCAAGCCCTGTTCCTGAGTCAATTGCAATGCCTGAGCCAGCAGGGGAACTGCCTCCATTAACCGTACCCGTATATATGAATGTGGTGTTTCCCACCTCCAAGTTGCCGGAGCAAACCGAGCATGAATTGGGGCAATTGGTGGAACAATATGTCACACCGAGCCATCGCTATTTATCTATCCTCAACTGGACGGCTGATTTTGATTTATCCGAGGCACTGCCTCTTCATGCTGTTTTTGTCCCGCCGGTTGAGGAAGACACCTTGCCCTATCTGGATGGCACAGCCGATCTGATTGTGATTCGAGGGCATGAGCGCTTGGATGAAGCCCGTCGGGTTGCCAAGCACGGGGTGATTTGCCTAGAAGATGATGGTAGTGTGACAAATGTGCTCTTACAGGCGGTTGAAACTCCCCATCAGCAACTCCCCAGTGTCTCGTTAGTGCTGCCGAGTTTTAATCATCGCGACTATACTAACAATTGCCTAGCGCAAATGGTCAAAACTATTCCCTCCGATATGGATGTCGAAATCATCGTAGTAGACGATTGTTCAACGGAGGCCGGGGTATACGAAGAGATCAAGCAATGGGAAACTCGCGATCCTCGGATTCAAGTTTTGCAGAATCCCCAAAATATGGGCTACTTAATGACCTGTAAATTTGGGGCGTCGAAAGCCACCAAAGACATTGTCGTTACGTTAAATAACGATATTCTGCCCCAAGAGGGTTGGATTCAAGCTCTCGCTCGCACTTTTATAGATTTTCCTGATGCTGGTGTTGTCGGCGGAATGCTGATTTTCCCGGATGGCCGTTTACAAGAAGCGGGCGCAGCGGTCTTTAATATCGGCAACGCATGGAATGTTGGCCGATTGGAAGACCCCGACAGCCCTGAGTATAACTTTGTGCGCAAGGTGGATTATGTCTCTGGGGCACTGTTAGCGACACCCCGTTGGTTGTGGAACCAAATCGGCGGGTACGATGAACATTTCCGTCCGATTTATTATGAGGACACTGACTATTGTTTTGCTGTTCGGGCAGCAGGCTACGAAGTCTACTTTCAGCCTAATTGCCGCGTGATTCATTTTGAGGGTGTCACGAGTGGCACGGACCCCAGCAAAAAAGGCACTTTGAAGCACTATCAGGCGCTCAATCATGAGAAATTTCTTGAAAAGTGGAAGGATATGCTTGAGGAGCAGCCAGCTTCACCCCCTGATGTGACAGTTGCCACTGTGCTGCGGGCGACTCTGGTTGGCTCCCGGACTGGCACACAACGAGTCTTGATCTGTGCCCCGCTTATGCCCGAATTTGACCGTGAAAGTGGCTCACGGCGGTTTGCCCATTTTGTGGATATGTTTTTAGAACTTGGTTGGTCGGTTACCCTGTTGATTCAAAATCCCAATCAAGGACAGCGTTATACCCACTTGCTGCGTCAGCGCGGCGTTGCGGTGTTTGGAGGTTATCCATACTTTACTAATCCCGAAATGCTCCTCGAAAACGGGCATTTTGATTTGGTGATGGGGGTTTTTTGGGAATTTGGCGAATACCTTTTGAAGTTTGTTGAGAAGTTGTCTCCTACGCCAAAATTGGTTGTGGACACTGTGGATTTGCATTTTGTACGCAATGTTCGTGGTGCTTTCATTGAAGGTGAAGATATAGGTCTTGAAGTGGATCAGGGCGAAAATATTGTCCGCGAACTCAATGTGTATGGACAGGCGGATGGGGTCTTAACGGTTTCCGAAAAAGAAGCCCATATGCTCAACGAGATATTCATCCATCGCCCAAACGCCTTCTGTATCCCCGATATGGAGTCCCTTGAAACTTCGCCTATTCCCTATGAGGAGCGTCGTGGTATCTTGTTTGTCGGCAATTTCCGCCACCCACCGAATATTCAGGCATTTGATTATTTGATGCACGATATTTTGCCGCTGCTGGACTTGGATGTGCTGCGTGACCATCCCTTGTACATTGTTGGTAATGATATGCAGCGTTTCCTTGGAAAATCCGCCCAAGTGAAAATCCCGAATGTGCATATGGTAGGTTGGGTGCCGTCGGTGGTTCCCTACATTCAAGCTGCAAGGATTACGATTGTGCCGCTGAAGGTTGGCGCTGGAACGAAACGAAAGCTGTTGCAGGCGCTCATGGTTGGGACTCCTAGCGTCTCAACGGTGGTTGGGGTTGAGGGGATGAATTTGGAGCACGGTAAGCATGTATTGGTTGCCGATACTGCTGAAGATTTTGCCCAAGCGATCACGACTTTGCTTTATGACCAACCGTTGTGGCATTCAATGGCTGCACAGGGCCGTGAACTCATCCAACAATACAACAGTTACGAGGTGGCGAAAGCGAAATTCAAGACGACATTGGAACAGGTTTTGGGGCAACAGACCGCCAAGACTACGCAACCTATCTACACAGCCAGTCCTGTCTAAAAGAGCATGATTTTCTGCTTTACTAACCGCATTGGTCTATCATATCCCGCTTGCGAATAGAGGGATTTATGTTTGTAGATGGGGTGGGGCAAAACGTGCGCGGCATTCTTCCAGCCATGCGATTACTGAGGTTAACTGGCGAATTCGCAACTCTAGCCCTAGCTGATTAAACACCTGATCGGCGGTAATTTCGCGGTGCATGGTTTGGATACGCACCAAGTCTGCCTGAATCTGGTTGATCTGTTTCTCGATTAAGCTGTTCACGGTTTCGGGCTTGGCAGAATAGGCAAAATAGAGACGTGTCAGAAATTCGACTCGAATGGCGTGGATACTTGGTTTGGTCGGCGTATTGAGCCATTCGTCAAACCGTCGAACACCCAATGCGGTAAGCTGAAAAAGTTGGCGGGGGGGGGATTTTTCCTGCGCTTCAATTTCACCTTTGATATATCCGGTAGCCTCCAGACGATTGAGGATGTTATAGATTTGGCTCAATGAGATATGCCAAATCTGACCCAATTCCCGGTGAATTCGTTCGTGCAAATCATAGCCGTGTGTCGGGGCTTGATTGATAAATCCCATCAGTAAGTATTCAGGCGAAATCGCGCTGGCCGAGGGTTTTTTGTTCATCATTTACCCCGCCTGTCTATAATCGCACGTTTCGCCATAATAGTGGCTAGAGTAGGCACAATCTGAATCGTCATAGGAAGGAATACCGCCTCTTTCAAACGCTGAACTCGATCTGATGCCAACTCATCCGTCACTTTTACATCTAATTTCAGCATATCGTTCTCATTTTCGCGGTAGACTGTTGCCCTAAAGTCTAGCACGCCATCGCATGAGAACAAAATCTCATCAAGATCGGCCATTGTGACGATTTTGCCATTTATTTGCACCTGCCCGGCTAACCGATGAGTGATTTTTTCGAGAATCTTGAGATTTGCACCACAAGGGCAGGGCTCAGAAATATATCGGCTGACATCACCTGTGCGATAACGAATCAGAGGCATTCCACGACGGGTCAGGGTTGTAAATACGACCTCACCATAGACCCCATCCGGCAATACGTGGCCTGTTTTCGGGTCAATTACCTCAACATATAAATCGGCTTCGCGCATATGATAACCAACCCGCGCCGCACATTCGACACCGCCCCCTAAGCCCATTTCAGTCATGCCGTAATGATTATAGACGGTGCAGCCAAAAGCCGACTCGACGGCATGTTTGATAGCGTTTGGTACATGATCGGTGGTCAACAAAACGCTTTTGAGTATTGGCAGAGGCACATTAGGCTGACGGGCGAGGGCCAAAACGTGGGTTGGCACACCTACCATGCCGGTGACTTTTTCACGCTGGATAACTTCCAGTGTTGAGACTGAATCGCGTACTGGCCCATGTTTGATCGGCACTGCCCCTAATTGATGGAGTGCCGTCGCCAATAAATCCCCGACACTGCCGGCAGTGTCGCCGGGGAGCAAAATTAATATGCGATCATTGGGCTCGGTAAATGTGGACATGCCCACGCGAAAAAAATCAATCGTGAGCTGCTGGTCATCCGGTGTAAAGTAGAGCCGTTTAGGTTGACCCGTTGTGCCAGAACTGTCCAGCGTGACGACTCGATGGATTTCATCTTGCGAGACGCATAACAATTGCAGGGGGTGATGGCGGATGTCGTCAGCGGTTGTGAAGGGCAAGTGGGCAAGGTCAGCAAGCTGATCGAGGTTTGGAATTTCGGCAAGCTGACGGCGATAGAAAGGGCTTTTGGCACGGGCGAACTGAATTACCGCTTGCAGCTTGGCTAACTGATAGGCTTCCAATGTGGTACGGGTAAGGGTTGGTTGTTGGATTTTGCCCGCCACCCATGCCTCAAGGGGAGTTATACGCATGATTCAACTAATGTCGCCTGTTGATTTCGATATAGAGAACGACCCATCTGGTCAGTTAGATTATAAGCACAAAATGGAATAAGGCGACCATCGGGGCTGACGGTGTGGATACAGCAATCACGCAGGCGGTCTAAGTCGAGATTCCACGCATCCTGAAATGCCATGCCAGAGACACAAAAGGTATGCGTCTTAGTACGTGTCAAAAAAACATCCCAATCACCCAAGTTTGATTCACCGATGCTGTCTAATGAAATGAGATTTTCACTGGATGACCAGAACTGCGCGACAAATTGACGAGTCTTGGCCGCGCCAATCTCAGCAGGCTGGGGAGTGCAGCATCCACTTGTATTTTTCTGCGACCATGAACGCAGTTCGCCATTTGGCATAACCACAAAATTGCCGTGCAGCGAACATAACGCATTTTCACAGCCGGAGGTGGTGAAATTAGTCGCTTTCATTTTGCCATGTGTCTGGGTTTCAATCTTGCGGATGACTTCAGGAATGGTGATGCGGTCGGCGTCGGTAGAGGCTTGGGGATAGCGTCCAAAATAGCTGACAGGTTGAAAATGTACGCCGCGCACGGTGGGGAAATATTCCAACGCAAATTCGATGATATTGCCGATGTCATCCGTATTCACGTTCGGCACGAGGGTTGGCACAAGGATAACCGCCAGACCATTTTCGCCGCATTGTTCGATGGCGGCGCGTTTGCGATCCAGTTGTTTGACACCGCGTATCGTCGTCAATACATCATCGCATGTACTATCGAACTGCATAAACACCGAGGACAATCCCGCTTGTTTCAGGTGTTTGACATAATCGCCTTCACGCCCCAATCGCAGGCCGTTGGTATTGACCTGAATAAATTGAAACCCCAGCGATTTGCCGAGCGCCACGATGTCGGGCAGGTCGTCGCGCAGGGTCGGTTCCCCCCCCGAAAGCTGGATATTGGCGGAATTACTGCCTGCCTCCAATAGCCGCCGATACCAGCCCTCAATCGTTGCTAGATCGGGGTCAGGAGGCGAAGCAACACCCGCGTCGGCAAAACAAAATGGGCAACGTAAATCGCAGCGTTGAGTGACTTCCAAGAGGGCTGTGCAGGTCTGTTGACGATGGTCAGGGCATAGACCACAGTCGAAAGGGCAGCCTAAATTATTTTGGGTTGCAGGATGTTTTGGAAAAGCGGGAATTTTGGGTTTGGCCCACTTGGTATAAGCGGGTTGTTGACCACGCCACAAGATGGTCTGGAACGGGCCATGTTCGGGGCATGTTTTACGAAGATAGACATCTTCACCGAGCATTACACGCTCAGCGGGTAGACGGGTCAGGCAAATCGGGCAGACGCTTTCGGTGATGGAAAGGATGACGGCGCTATCAATCATCGTCTGGCCCTGCTAAATCAAACCCATTTTCGACCAACAATTCTTTCACTTTTTGCAACGTGCCTGTCACCATAATCGGGCAGCGGATGGCTTGATTATTCGGACTCCCGGCAAGGATTTCGTCGCAGCGTAGTCCGCCATATTCCTGACCATAGCCGTTTTTGAACCATGCCACCAAATCACCAATCATAAAATTCAGGCGCAGATTTTCTTCTTCTTCATCTTTGCCTTTGCCAGCATACAGGCCCAATAGGCACGCGCCCCCTGTCAATGCCCCGCACAATTCACCTGTGAATCCCAATCCGCCTGCCAATCCATTCATCGCACGCATCAATTGGGGATTGTCGTGGCCCTGTAAATCGAGACCCATCCGCATCAAAATTTGGCTGCAAAAATAACCTTGCCGCCATAGCTCGGTCATACGAGTGAGCGTATCATCCATTGTGGCCTCCTTTTTGCGCGATTAACAAGAAATAGCCCGGTTTGGCTTGGTTAATGGCGGCTTGGATTTGGCTTGGGTCCGCGTTTGAACTGGCACGACACCAAAACTGCTGCATTGAGCCATGCTGCCAGATCAATTGCGCTGTAAATATCCTAAGCGCATCCGTATGGTCTTCCCATACGTTAATCGCAAAACCGTGCTGCTCCACACGCCCGATAATCTCGGCCTGTGGCAATGCACCACCGAGACATGAATCTATGGGTAAACATCGCAATGCATCCATACCTGCTGGATTGCGGGCATAAAAGTCATTCAAAATCAAATAGCCATTGGGTCGCAAAATGCGTGCAAATTCCTGAAGGGCGGCATCAGCGTTTTGCATGACCGACAGGCTGCATTCGGTTAACACTGCATCTAGCTGTCCATCGGCAAAGGGCAAAGATTCACCCATCGCCTGCACCACTAATCGTACTCCATGATGATAGGCGGCGTGTAGCAATTGGGCGGATGGGTCACACCCCAACACAGTGTAATTGTAATGAGCAGTCAGATAGGCAATCGCTGAACCCGGCCCACATCCCACATCGAGCAGGCGGGCATCGGCGCGTAAATTGCATAGACTCAGAGCATGTTCAGTCAGGGCCATTCCACCGGGCCGAATCGCTTCGCCGACCCCATTAAATAGGGCAGATTGCTCATAAAGGTGGATGCGCTGGTCGGTAATCATGATTCGGCCTATTTATCTTCGAGTTGTTTTTCCACGTCGACCATTTTGCCAAGTGCCAAATCTTCGGGAATAAAGACCAGCCCACAATTCGGGCACTTCAATAATTCCACTGGAAAGGCGTTGCCCATATAGGCCACATCAACCTTATCCGGCTGTAAGGGGATATTGCAGTTATCGCACATCCATATTTGTTCTTGTTCACTCATTGCGACCCACTCCCCGGCACTTCCATGCGATGGCTGTAGGCGTTGAAAATGGTAAACGCATCCCCGTCTGGCAGATATTCGACCCAATAGGTCACGGTGTTTGGACGATAATAGGCCAGATAATGCCCCGTCTGGCGATTGAGTAGTTTGCGGCGTGTGCGTTCGGCATATTCAATTACGCGCTGGATGTCCTCTACCAAAATTAGGCGCTGTTCCAATCTGGCCTGCACCTCTTCCGCGATGTTTAGCTGAATGGATTCGTAAGGCTGCGACCCGTCCATCGTTTCTCCCCAAATCTCGGTCAGTAAATGGTGTTTGAGCCGTGCGCGGTTTTCATGCCGCTGCGAATAATTTGGCCCGCGCCGGGTTGCTTGTTCATCAATGCCTTGATTGTAAATCAAATCCAAAATATGCCACGTCCGTTTGCCGCGTCCGACAAAATTATCGCGGCACATGGCGCAGTAGGTCACGTAATCGGCTTCACCTTCTTGGATGCGCTTCTGTACCACTTTTTCGGCAAGATTCGGATTTGCCAACCACATCATGCCGCCATAACTGCAACAGGTCGTCCGTTCTCGGCTGCGCGGCAATTCTTCAATCTGATAGCCCAATCGTCCCAAAATGTGCCGAATACTATCTTGCATATGGCCTTCATAGCGCGTACTGCATGGGTCGTGAATCGAAACGGTGCGATTAGTGACTGTAACATCAGCGGGTAGGCCATGCTCATCAAAGAAATCCCACAGGGACACAATTTCGACATCGGGCAGATGTTTCTGAAACACCTGATAGCAGCTTGAACAGGGCAACACAAGTTTGGGGTTGCCCATCGCTTGCAGATGGGTACGCCATGCCGCCAATATACTTTCAAATTGGTCAGGTCGTCCGGCCCAATTCGCAGGTGCGCCACAGCACCCTAACATCAAACCGACCCGGCTATCCGGTAACTGCTGCTGCAAATCGCCGTAGACCCGTTCGACATGCTCCGGTGAGGAGGCGCTCAATTGACAACCGGGGAAAAGCACATAATCACTGGCGGTTGTGCCGGGGGCATTCCGTGCCATCAGAAACTTGTCGCTATTGCTAAATTGCATATCGCGCAGACCAAAGTCATGCGCTGAAGCGGGCATCCGATTTTGCGTCACCATAGCCTGACGCGCCTTGAGATTGACCGCGCCCATATCGAGATTTTCGGGGCAGATTTCGGCGCATAGACCGCATAAACTGCATGAATTGATAAAAGTATTGGCGTAGCGTGTGCCTTTGACAATCGAGAGATTGTTATAGATTTCGCGTACATAGCGGCGAGGATAGCGCCCAAATTCGCGTAGGTATTCGCACGCCTTCACACATTCCATGCACTCACATTGAATGCAGCGTTTGGCCTCTTGGATGGCTTCGTGCCATTCATACCCAAAATCGGGATCGCCCATCACAATTAGAGATCGTGGCCCAACCTCGCTTATATCGGTATACAAACACGAGGCATGTGGCCCTTCATTCACTCGTGAAGCCGTCACCGAGACTTTTTGCAAATAGCGGTCAATCGAAATGCCTGCCCGCCGGCCTTCTGAAATGGAGGTGACCGACGAATGCATTTCGATACCCCATAACAGACCCCCACCTGCAAATACACCATCCATGCTGGTCGCAAATGTCACCGGATCAACCTTGATGATGCCATATTGATCGCGTTCCAATTCAAAGTTCTCGGTGGCATGTGGCCCGACCGCAATATAAATGGCATCAAAGCCGCTCCGCAGTTCCGCTAGATGGATTTGATCAATCAGGGTATTCAGGTCAACTTCCACGCCTAATTCATAGATAACTTCGACATCTTCCCGAATGACTTCGGCGGGTAAATAATCCCGATCCGCCTTCCACAATCCACCGCCAAGCTCAGGCCCAGCCTCATAAATGGTGATTTTGTAACCTTTACGGGCGAGGTCATAGGCAACTGTTAAACCACTGATGCCGCCGCCAACCACCGCGACATATCCACTTCGTTTGGGCATGGGGCGTTTTTTTTCTTCGGGCAGTTCGCCATGATTGACCGTGGCACGCTCCAATGCACGGATGGCGATGGATTCTTCAATCTCGCCGCGCCGACATACATTTTGGCAGGGTTGGTCGCATACCCGGCTCAGGATGTGGGGAAATGGGACGGATTTTTGATAAATTTTCAGGGCCGCAGAAAAATCACCACGTGCGGTTTCGGCAAGCATGGCCCGCACATCCACATGGATGGGACACGCGGCGGTACACGGAGGGGCGCATTCTTGGATGCACTGTTGTTCCAGCGCAAATAGTTCTTTTTGATCCATGCTGTTATTTAACCATTGTGAAACGCCGCAAACCGGGGACCCGGTGCAGCGATGAGCCTTGCCCAACGTAATGGAATAAGGTCGAGGCGTCATCCACCAATGCCCCGGCCAGAATATCTACTCCGTAATCAAACAACACCTTGTGCAAGGGGGTGCTTGGCCCCATCATGACCACTAGAGCATGGGGTGGAAACAACGCTCGCAGGGCCTCAAATGTGCCATTCATAAGGGTCGTGGCGGTCAATCCAATGACATCGGCTTGTGGGATAAGTTCAGGGGCAGCGCTGGCGGGGTAATCCCCCTCGGCAGGATTCAATTCGAGCACCGATAGCTGGGCGGCAATTTGGCGGATAGCATCGGTAAACGGGAAATGGCCGACTGTGACCACCTGCTTATCCCGGCCTCGCTCCAAAATTAAATCGCGGGCATTAAACTCCACACCATCCGCTTCATTGACGGGTAGAGCCGAATTGAGCGCCGCCATGCCAATGCTGACTTCTAATGGATGGTTTGAATGGAGCAGGTCAAATAATCCGTGAACAGGCCGTTGATGCAGCCGACCTACGCCTGAAACATCAGCAGCATCGCAGCAGGTGGTATTGGTCAGAGTTGCGGCAAGGCCCACGCGCTCGCCAAAGACGGCTGTCCAATACAAGCCTACCAAGACTTCACGAGACAGGGTATCTGGTGAATGAGCAAGGGCGCAGGTCAACAGATCGTTAATGGCGGCCATAATGGATACTCAGTAAATACCCATCCGGGCAAAGACATTGGTGTGTTCTCTACCCGGATGGTCTTCAGTTCCAACAATTAGACAGGCATCATTTCGACTTCTTTGAGGCCGTCTAGGACTTTTTCGGGACGGGCAGGCAGATGACGGATTCGTACACCGGTCGCCTGATAGATTGCATTGATAACTGCGACGTGAGGTGAGGTCAAGGGTAGTTCGCCGACGCCGGCTGCACCAAATGGGCCGCTTGGACGTGGCGTCTCGAAGTAGTAAATATCCATCTTATCTGGAATATCACGGGCATACGGAATACCTGCGCCGCGCATGTTGTTGTGTTTCTCGATATCCTCAAAGTCTTCGGACAGCGCTAAGCCAATACCCTGCGCGACACCGCCATAGATTTGACCGTCTACCACAAGTTTGTTATTGATGACGCCTGCGTCAGCCATGATCGTCATGCCGTCAACGGTGGTCTTGCCCGTCTTGGTATTGACCGTGACTTCAGCCAAAAATGCACCATACATGTAGACCGCGAACGGATTACCCTGACCATTTGCATCACAATTGCTGTTTTCCGAGGCTGCCCACTTGCCCACATATTCCAGCGGGAGCTTTTCTGCAACCATTTCATCATAGGTGCGGAATGAGCCATTCGGTTTACGCATTGCGGCGATTAATTGGTCGCAGCCATTCTTGATGGCGTTGCCGATGACCACTTGGCTACGACTACCACCTGACGGCCCACCATTCGGGGCAGTTCCGGTGTCATTGAGCGCCAAGAAGATTTGATTGGGTCGTAGTCCTAATGGGCGCAGCGATTCATGGGCTGTTCCAAGTACGCCTGCATCTGCACCTTGACCGTGATCTTGCCATGTCGCAAAAACGGTTACGCCGTCTTTGCCCAAAACCACCTTCGCTTCTGCGCCGTCCACACCATCGAGGCCGCTTCCATAAACGCCAATGGCTATACCTACACCCTTACGATTTTCGGATGTGGATTCACGGGCGGCTTTCTCTTTGGCCTGCTTATACAGCGGACGGAGTGCTTCTAGCATTTCGGGCAGTGAATAGACTTCGGGGGCCTGTCCGGTGGGGGTGGTGTCACCGGGGCGATAGACATTGTTATAGCGGAATTCGAGTGGGTCAATGCCCATCTTCTCGGCAAGCTCATCCACTAAACTCTCGGAGGCGAGGAAGGCTTGTGGTGAACCATAGGCACGGAACGGGGCACCCCATGCGTGGTTAGTGCAAACAGTGCGACCCATCCCACGAATATTCGGGATGTTATAGCCCGCACCAATGTATTGAGCGCCGCGTAGGGTCAGCAGGTCACCAAATTCGGAATATGGGCCGTGATCAACCGTCCAGTCGCTCTCCATCGCAATGATCTTACCGTTCTTGTCGGCAGCCATCTTCAAATCTACGAAGAAGGGTGAACGTTTGCCCGTATAGGTCATATATTGTTCATAGGTGTATTCCAGATACACTGGGCGTTTGGTCGCAATGCAGGCTACGCCGAGCAGGGCTTCCATCGTTGGGCAGAACTTGTAGCCGAAGGTGCCGCCTGCTGGATTTTGCACGAGGCGCAGTTTGTTGGGTTCAACACCGAGGCCGGGAGCAATCATATAGAGATGCAGATAGAGGCCGATGGATTTGGTGTGAATGGTCAGGCATTCGTTTTCATCATAATACGCAAACCCCATATCGCCTTCAATGGTCAGGTGGGGCTGACGTTGAAGATAGAAGCTGTCCTCAACTACATAAGGGGCAGTTTCCATAATCGGCGCGGTGTCTTTGCCTTTGGCGATCTTCTGTTCAAAGTAGACATTGGGAGTGCCGGGGTGAATCTCAATGGCGTCGGGGGCCATCGCAGCTGGGGCGCTCATATAGGCGGGCAGAGTTTCCAGTTCGACCTTGACCTTTTCAGCAGCAGCTTTGGCCTGCTCTGGGGTATCGGCGCAGACAATCGCAATCGCGTCGCCATATTGGAAGACTTTGGTGTCGCACAAAATAGGCCGATCCCAGCCGTCGCCTTTATTGGTGGGGAAGGTGATGAGGCCCGTAATCCGATTCTTGCCCAATACATCTTTGTGGGTCACGACCTTAAATACACCGGGCATCTTCTCGGCTTCGGAAGTGTCAATTGAGAGAATATTGGCGTGCGAGACTTTGGCCTGTACCAATGCCAGATACAGCGAGCCGGGGGGCATCTTTAGACCGAGATCTTGACCATAATCTAGCGTGCCGGTGACCTTTTGTTCAGCGGTTGGACGTGGATATTTGCTGCCCCAAATACGACCATCGGTGGGCATCTTAAATTCCAAGTCTTCCACTTTCTTTTCACCACGCAGAACCGCCGCCGCATCCATTACAGCGTCCACAATCGGTTTATAGCCCGTGCAGCGACAGGCATTATGGTGTTGGGTGAACCATGCCCGAACTTCCTCGCGATTGGGTTTGGGGTTTTTCTCCAAGAGGGCTTTGGTTGAGACGACAAAACCGGGCGTGCAGAAACCGCACTGCGCCGCACCATGTAACATCATGGCTTTTTGGATGACGTGCAGATTGTTGGGCTGCCCGATGCCTTCAATGGTCGTGATTTTGGCGTTTTCGGGGACACGGCTGATTTTGGTAATGCAGGCCAATGTCAATTTGCCATCTACCATCACCGAACAAGCCCCGCAGTGACCATCATCACACGAGACTTTGGTCCCGGTTAGCATCAATTGCTTACGCAGCACATCGCCTAGCGTGGCCTCTGGATCAACGACGACGGTCTTCAACGCACCGTTGATATTAAATGTACGTTTTAGCATCCTTGTCCTTCTTTCTCCTTAAACAAAAAACACCGCACCAATATGTGAGCTTTGTGCAATTGCTCAATTGGGCGGCCTGTCGAAATTGAACACGGGACAGCGATCTCATCTGTCCCAAACTCTAGCTTAAAACATCGCCAAAAGATCTTTCCAGCTAGCTACTGGAAGTAATAACCGAAACTTCCCCCTAAATCACCTAAACTATACCCATACATGCCTTTTGCTGTCACTCTAGTTGGTCACACGAAACCTATGACAAGTCTCACCTCACCGAGTGAGTAGGTTGTGCAATGAGAGGGCTTTTGCCTTGATACCATATTGTTTCATAAGAGCGACTAGACTAGGGGCAGGTATGTCGGCGAGTTTACTGTCAGTTAGGCGCTAAGCATCAGCTTCCCATTGAATTCTGTGCGATGTCAGGATTTGAATGTATTGGGCGCGTTCCGATGCTGCTGGATTATTGTGATATGCTTGGCTGACCATGCCCTGTAACTCCGCGACAGAAGCGTAGTCGTTCTCGTCAAGCCACTGGCGTAAATCCTTATCTAGCTCGATAAGGTAATCAATCCCTTTTTTGAGTAATACCGAGGCCAACAGCGTCACTTTGGCGCCGACCATCAATAATTTGATGACATCTTCGGCACTATAGATACCCCCGGTTGCGGCAAGATCGGCCCGAACCTTACCATAAAGCATGGCGATCCATTGAAGCACAAGTCGCAGATCTTGAGCGCTACCTAATGACACCTCTAAACGCGGCTTTAGCGTCTGAGGCTCAAAATCTGGTTGATAGAACCGATTGAAGAGCACGAGGGCGTTTGCCCCGGATTGATCCAAACGCCTCGCCATATTGCTCAAATTGGTGAAAAACGGGGTAATCTTTACCGCTACAGGAATCGTGACCGACTCTTTAGCTACTTTGAGAATTTGAAGGTGATGATTCTCAATTTGATCAGCAGTTCTATCAATATCATCGGTGGGTAAGAAGGAGATATTCAGTTCGAGTGCGTCTGCCCCTGCTGCTTCGATTTTTTGTGCACAGTCAATCCAACTCCCCAATGACTGAGCATTTAGGCTGGCGATAATGGGAATTCCGACGGCTTCTTTCGCTTTTCGGATGTGAGCGAGGTATTCATCAACGGTAAGGTGAAAATGTTGTTGGTCGGGATACAGCGCGGCGGCGTTGGCTTCCGTGGCTTTTGGATGCTCTTCCAAAAACTCATGTCGTCGCCGTTCGTTTCGCAATTGCTCTTCAAAGAGCGAGAACAGGATAACCGCTCCTGCCCCTGCCGCTTCCATCCGTTTAATATTCTCAATGTTTCGTGACAACGGAGACGCCGAAACAACCAGTGGGGAACGCAACCGCATGTTTAGATAGGTGGTCTCCAAGTTCATCATGGTTATCTAATCTCCTATCACTCTATTTAAGCCGTTTCCAGTTCACCACCATCTCCGATTATCAGAAAGACAGGCTTATTCCGGAAGTTCAGGTGCCGGCTGTGCCAGCAACCGTGCGATGGGTAGCAAATCCAGCCACCATTGCTTCTTGGGACGTTGGTAGGTTTCGTCAATGAGATGCGGCATATCTTCAATGTTTTGGATGCGAATACCGCCGGATTCCAGCCCGATGAAGGCACTGGCGGGTGTTGTGGAATTGGCATTCTCAATCAAGAATTCTATGCAGCGAGCCGCCAGTCGTGTTGCTTGGATGCGGTCAAATGGTGAAGGGTCACCCCCTTGTTGGACGTGTCCCAAGATTGTTTGGCGGACATCAAAGAGTTCATTACCTTCTTCTTCAAACAGCGCTGTCATGAAATCAGCAGTATAAACCGAATTTGCGTTTTCGTTGCGGATCATTAAGCCTAGCCGTTTTCCGGCCTCAAACCCTTTTACCAATTGATCAAGATCGTTTTGAAGATCACGCAGCGAGATGCCCTCTTCGTGCAGATATACACGTTCTGCGCCAGTAGCGAGTCCACTCATCAGAGCAAGGTAACCGCAATACCGTCCCATTACTTCGACTACAAAACAGCGTCGCTGTGCAATTGCCGACTGTTTGATCCGGTCTACCGCCCACATAATATTGTTTAGGGCAGTATCCGCGCCGATACTAAGTTCGGAGCCGGGCAAATTGTTGTTAATCGAGGCGGGCAAGCAGATGATCGGGATTCTGAACGCGGGGAAGTTATCGCGTTGTTTGAAGAGGCGATAAGCCCCCTGATAAGCAGGCCAACCACCGATTACCAACAGGCCCTGAATGTCGTGCTTTTCGAGGCTGCGTGCCACCGAATAATAGGTGGTCTCGGTGGGCACCTCACGATTCGCACCCAGTTCAGAACCACCTACCGACGCCCAGCCATTGACACTCATCCAGTCCATTGGCTCAATTTGCCCATCAATAAGGCCCTGAAAGCCATTATTGACGCCCAACATAATATGACCTCTGTCCAACCCAATCCGTATGGCTGCCCGGATAGCGGTATTTACACCGGGGGCTGGAGCGCCAGAGTTTAGAACCGCTAATCTTAGTCGTTTTTGCCCTTCGATTGGCTCATGGGGCAGAGAGCGCAACAGGGTTCGCATGGTGCGTAGTGTTTCTCTAAAGCTGCTCCCACGCAATTCTAAAGCCCGCTCAAAGTCGTGATCTGCAATCGCTTTCCCAACCGCCTTGCTTTGCTCAACACACTTCATTAGTGGTTCACGCACAATGCGGTTTCCGCGCAGGCTAATTAATTGCGGTTCGTCATTCGGGCTGCCAGAGGTGATGGCTTCAACCGCCGCCGCACCCATCAATGTGCCTAGGTTGCGATCAAAAGCGCTAGGTGTTCCGCCCCGCTGGACATGTCCCAAGACTGTGACACGCACATCTTCATTGAATTCGTGCTTTAGGACTTCCATGACATGCGTACTGGTAATCGGTTTGCCGTTCCGGTCACGCGCACCTTCTGCAATGATGACGATGCTATCGCGCCGGCCCGCTTTGCGACCTGACTTTAGATCCTCGCACATTTTCTTTTCCCAGTTTTCGACTTCTGGGGGATTTTCTGGGATGAGTACCCAATCAGCGCCTGTAGCCAAACCTCCCATTAAGGCCAGATAGCCACAATTGCGCCCCATCACCTCGACCACGAATGTGCGCTGATGGCTGGCTGCTGTACTACTAATAGCATCTATCGCTTCGGTTATGCGATGTAGGGCAGTATCGGCACCGATTGTCATGTCAGTCCCGTGCATATCGTTATCAATCGAACCAACTAGCCCCACAATAAACAGATGCGCATACTGCTCGGCAATTTCCGGGGTAATTTGATTCATTGTGGTTAATTCAGCCAGCAGGCTTTGCCATTCCTGACGCAGGAGATTGGCGCCGGTCAAACTGCCATCACCGCCGATCACCACGAGGCTGTCTATCCCATGTTCCAGTAAATTTTGTACTGCTTTACGACGCCCGTCGCGGGTGCGGAACTCGTCGCACCGTGCAGTGCCGATGATGGTGCCGCCGCGATGCAAGATGCCGCCGACAGAGGCCCACGATAGCTTCCGAAATCGATCGCCGCCGTCAATCATTCCCTGATAGCCTTCGTAGATCGCGTAGACCTCGATATTTCGGCTGAGTGCGATGCGTACAATAGATCGGATCGCTGCATTCATGCCGGGGGCATCCCCCCCACTTGTCAAGATAGCGATTCGTTTTGCACTCATAGGCGATCTTTTCCTTTAGGTTCAGTTATCTGCAAGCATCGTTGCGACTGCGTCAATGTATTGCGCATATGAATCAGTTTTGTAGTCAGTATTTAGCCTTACCAATGATCTCGTTGCGTGGTATGGGGGCAAGCCTCGTAGTGCGGATAACTTGCCCTCACAACAACTTTTATTTCGATGTTCCTATACGTGCAATCCGTGCCTACCCATGACGAATGGCACGGGCTAGACCGATCTACTAGGTCAGGAACATCGGCATACCAAGCACGTGGCGGATACGTGGACGATAAATATCGGCATCATACAATTCCGCAACGTTGGCGCGTTTCTTTCCCTGCGACAGGGTAGCAATCGGTACATCACTGTAGACCCCGCGCTGGAGGCAGACTAATCTTCCGGATTCCCCGCGCTCGACAAGGCTCATGGCTACATGGGCGAAGTTGGCTGCAACCATCAGGTCAAGCGAATCCGGCGCACCGCTACGCATCAAATAGCCAAGTTGTTGGTAAATAACGTTCTGTCCGGTCAGTTCCTTCAATGTATCGCCGACATGCTGCCCGATGCCGCCGAGTTTGCGGTGTCCATACGCATCTTCCTGACCACTTTCCATCACTTGCCCTTCGATTGGGTGCGCGCCTTCAGAAACGGTCAGCATTGCATAATTGCTTGGGTTATTCTTCTTATCATCGACAATGAAAGACGCAAGTTTATTAAAATCGAACGGGACTTCGGAGATTAGTGCTCGGTCAACCCCAGCGAGATACGCAGCAATAAGTGAGGTCTCGCCTGAATTCCGCCCGAACAATTCAACCACCGCAATACGTTCATGAGAACCAGCCGAGGTGCGTAGGGCATGAATAAACTCAACACTTCGAGTCACGGCAGTCGAGAAACCAATGCAATAGTCCGTTCCATAGACGTCATTGTCCATCGTCTTGGGAATGCCGATCACCCGCATTCCCTCACGCGCAAGGCGCTCCCCATAACTCAATGTATCATCGCCGCCAATTGGGATTAAGCAATCAATCCCCAGCTTATTGATGACACTGAGTACATGTGGAGTCAGGTCGCGTACACCTTCACTCTTATCGCGCAAAAACTCCGGGATATCTTTGTTTTTCATCTTCGATGGGTTGGTACGCGAAGTATGGAGAAATGTTCCTCCAGAGCGATCTACGCGACGTACTGTCTCGCGGGTGAGTGGTGTTACCCAACCCTCGCTGTCCTCAAGATTGTCGAGGTTATATGCAACAAGACCCATCCACCCGCGACGCACACCAAATACTTCATAACCGTTATCAATGGCCCGGCTCACAATCGCCTTGATAGCCGAATTGAGACCCGGAACATCGCCTCCACCTGTCAAAACGGCCAGTCTCATAATGGACTCTCATTTCCATAATATAGTTCCAATGTTGCTATGGATTCTACCATTATTGGTATTGATGGGGTTCTTTCGGGCGAGAATCGGGACAAACGGCACTATAGTCACGTTACTTTTATCATGGGTTCTGAATTCAACCCCAAAAGTTGAATCAGGGGTTGTTATAATATCTACAACACTGATAAAGAGTTATTTAGTGGAGGATGTGATGCTGCTTACACGAGTTCCCAATACCACGCTTAGTTACGATCAGATTGCTGACCTTCTTGGCGCAGAAGCTGACGGCTTACTAAACCACCGTTGTCAGACCATCAGTCAAGATCGCCTTTACCTCCCCGGGCCGGACAATGTTTCGGAAGTCTGGGGGCAGTCGGATCGCAGCCTGCAAGTTCTGCGTAGCCTGCAACAATTGCACAACACTGGTCGTCTCGCTGGCACGGGCTATCTTTCGATTTTGCCTGTTGATCAAGGGATCGAGCATTCGGCTGGGGCGTCTTTCGCCAAGAACCCCGATTACTTTGACCCCGCCAAAATCGTCGAGCTGGCAATCGAAGGCGGGTGTAATGCCGTTGCTTCAACCTTCGGCGTGTTAGGGTCGGTTGCTAGAAAATTTGCGCATAAGATTCCGTTTATTGTGAAGGTCAACCATAATGAGTTGCTTACCTATCCGAACAAACATGACCAGATTATGTTTGGGACGATGAAGGAGGCTTGGAATCTTGGTGCTGTCGCGGTTGGTGCGACGATTTACTTTGGATCGCCTGAAAGTGGACGCCAACTTGTTGAAGTTGCTGAAGCGTTTTCCTATGCGCACGAGCTGGGCATGGCGACGGTGCTTTGGTGCTATTTGCGCAACCCGGGTTTCAAAGTTAATGGCACTGGTTATGAGGTGTCGGCTGACCTTACTGGGCAGGCGAATCACTTAGGCGTGACCATCGAGGCGGATATTGTTAAACAGAAGCTGCCAGAGAATAATGGTGGTTTCAAGGCACTGAATATGGGCAGTTCATCGTATGGCAAGACGGACGACCGCGTGTATACCCAGTTGTCCTCAGACCATCCCATTGACCTAACGCGCTATCAGGTAGCAAATGGTTATATGGGGCGCGTGGGGTTGATTAATTCTGGTGGCGCCAGCGGCAATAACGATCTTGCCGAAGCCGTTAAGACCGCCGTCATTAACAAACGAGCTGGTGGGATGGGGTTAATCAGTGGGCGCAAAGCCTTCCAACGTCCGATGGCCGAGGGTGCAGCATTGTTGAATGCCATCCAAGATGTTTATCTGTGTGAAGATGTCACGATTGCCTAGCCTAAGGTAGCAGAGTTTCGGGGGAGCACATCATACAAATGCTGTGCCCCCTGAGGGATTCGAACCCCCGACCTCCGGTTCCGAAGACCGCTGCTCTAACCACTGAGCTAAGAGGGCAACATTGGGTTCATCTTAGCATGATTAGCCTGAATTGGCAATATTATAGATGCCGGCGCCGATCCGAGCGCCGATTTTCTAAGTGCGCCAGATTTTGGATGGCAATATGCTCATTATGCTTGTCCTGAATCGTTTGTGAAATTTGCAGTGAACGTTCAAATTCAGTCTGGGCCAACCTTAAGTCTTCTACCTGATCGCTTTCCGAATACGCGACTCCCAAATTGTTGTGCATTCGTGCCAGCCCTACCGGATCATGCTGTCGCTGCATCAGATTGATGGCGAGATGGAATTTTTCAACTGCATCTGAGGTTTTCCCATTTGCGACGAGGGCGCGTGCCAAAAGACCTAGACTGCGCGGATAAGCTGGATTATCCGGGTCTAACATGCTGATGGCCTTTTCAGCAGCAATCAAAGCGGCTTTTGTGTCCAGATTTAGTTCAATTCGGGCGATCAAATCCCAAACTTCGGCATCGCGGCGGGTGATGGCTTGTGCCCATTCGCGGGCCGTTCTTGCGTCCGTGCGGCTGAGTGCCTGCGCCACCAGATAGATGCTTCGTTCGAGACGGGGGGAATCATCACTTGTCCGCAAAATCTCATGGGCTTGTTGGGCCTTTTCGAATGCAGCGTGGTCGTTATCTTGATAGAACAGCAGGGTGGATTGTTCCATGAGTGTGTCACTCAATACTAACATATCCTCAAACTGCTGTGAGGCATAAAACACCGCCATCAGTTGGGTTTTGACCTCCTCAAAATTTCCGAGCCGACGCAAAATTCCAGCCCGTTCTAGCCCAATCCACATTTTGTCCTCGGTTAATGGAGGTGTTTTTTTATTCATCCAATCCAGCAACCCTAAATATCGCCGCCACTGACGAGTGTGGATGAATAGGGATTGGCATACTTTGGCAAGTGGTACTGTCACATCTAGCCAGCCGAAATCAAACGATTGAAGCAGAGTTAGAAAACCAGCGGCCATTTCAGCATTTTGTTCGACATTTTCGTCGAGAGCCTTCAGAAATTGACGAACAATTTGATGTAATTTTTCGGCAGCCGAATGAATATGGCCTGTAATCCGCCAACTTTCTTCCGGAACACGATAGGCTTGGCGGTCTTGGACTATGTTACATTCCACTAATCCGCTCGCCACGAGGTATTCTAGAGCTTGGTTTAAAGTAAGAGTAGGTGCCGCGAAAAAGTATTTCCTTGCTGACAGTAATATTTCCTTATTTGCATACTGATGAAGCGTAAGACCTACAAGCCACCAATATATTTCTTGGGAGGACTCCGGTAGGTATTCCCATTGAAAACGATAGTGGTCAATGAAGGCGGCTTCGTCAAGTGTTTCTTGCGGAGAGAGCATCTCCATGAAGCGGAAAATGCGTTTGAGAGCGGCAGGATTGCCCCCTACTCGCTGCACGATTTCAGTGAATAGTGGCTCTCGTCGAAGCGGGTATATCCTCTCGAGGTTTTGCAGATAAAACAGGCTTTCTTGTTCATCAAATTCCCGACATCTAATTTCGCCATGATGCCAGTTTTCATAGGGGGCCTGTGCTGTCACAATGAGGATGGTCTGCTGAAGCCATGCCCAGTTTTCTTCGATTGTGGATTGCCATCCATCAGCATTGTCTAGAATCAAAACGAGCTGCTGATTGTTGTGTGCGAGATAGGCGAGATAGTTGTATATCAACTGGCTTGACGAGGTGATTTCTTGACCGCTGTGTAGATGGAGTATTTCGCAGACTAGATCAGGCATCGCCTCGGTCGGTCGTGTTTGGTTGCTGCGGTGGATTAATCGCAGATCGAGCCAGACTACATCGCCAATCGTGGAACGGTCAACCAATTGTCGGCATATTTGGAGGGCAATACTCGATTTTCCAATACCGGGGGGGCCATAAATGTACCAATGTAAGACTGGCGCTTGGCCCAAAATTCGCTCTGAAATTTTACGGGCAACCACGAGCTGGCTCTCTATATCCAGTAATTTGTCCTGTGGCAGCGCCAATGAGCAGCGTAATCGTCGTTGAGCAGCACGAGCCTCTAGTTCAAGCCGATTAAGCTCACTGAGCAGCACCCCTAGACATTTTTTTTCATAGCGCCGGACGTTGCGATCTATTTGATTGAGATGCTGACTGATTTCCTCGACCGATAATTCTAGTTCAGGCCGTATGTAGCGATAATACATAGCGGCGTAACCAATGAGATAGCGGTTGGCCTTGGTGCCGCATTGGTGTAAATCGGCAAAAATGTCATCTTTGTTGGATCGAATCCCGTGAGGATGATCTGTCTGAAGTGGGGTGAGATTGTTTTGAGTTCGCAGCAGCGAAAACTGATCAAGCAAAAGGGACGACAGAATCTCGTAGACGATTTCATTGTAAGCGATGGTGTTGCGAAGGGCATGAGGCGCAGTGAGACGCTGCTGCACCAAGACGAGGCCCGCTAATGGACTGAGCGTTTCATCTTCCCATCGCCCTAACATTTCATAGCTGGCCTGCAATGTGTTGATATCCAGCGAGGGATAATACAATAAAAGTTTATTATTTTTCAATGATGCCCCCCGGCACCACTCCCTGAATTATTTACCAGACACCATTCGGAAACGTATTGACCCCGGCATGATGATTAATTCGCTTGTACATATGGAATCCTGTGAAGGGGTGTCCTAAAATGCCGTCATGGATGGCCCAAGCTCTACCCCGAATGGATTGCCATGCGTCCTCGCGCCGAAAGAGATTTCGATTATCTAGACGCTGATGCAGACTGCCCCCCGGCATAAACTGGGTATGGATGTTTTCCATCTCCTGACGGCCAACAGTATAGCCAAAGCCGTACCGTTCAAAGGTGATGGCATTGTGATAGGATAACGGTTCAATCAAAAACAGATCATGCCCCATCCGACCAACAAATTCTTCAAAAACGGGCACGGCTCGACGGAACCCACGCAAGCCTGAACGAATTTGGCCCGGAGCCAAGCCCGCTTCGAATGCACGGACTTCTTCATAATGATTACGGCTTGAAGTACCAAGATTGGTAGGATGACCCAATTCGTCTATATCAACATTATAACGAGGCGAATCGGGATCATTCATCATCACGAGCAGTACCATCAACTGCCCTAGAAACGAATCGGCCATATTCAAATATAGGGCAGGGTCCCGGCTACCGGGTTGGTGAAAAACACTCATTTCCATTGCCCGGCTGCCATGTGGACAGCGCAGTTTTATGACCGACTTGGCATTGATCGTCAGACTCTGACGATCAATGCCAAATTGGTCAAAAATCCAATCCGGGATTAATGTCTTATAGATGGCACATTTCTGCTCATCTGTTAGATCATTGATTTCTCGGATCGTATGAGGCCATTTTTCGGGGAGGGGGTGTGTCATGACCGCCTATCATCTTTATTTATCGATAATCACGCATGGCCCGTTCCATCTGACGTTGGTCGTCCTTTTTCCGCATGTCTTGGCGCTTGTCATAGAGTTTCTTGCCTTTTGCCAAAGCAATTTCCAGTTTTGCGCGACCATTTTTCAGATAGAGGGCCGTTGGTATTACAGTATACCCCTTCTGGGCCATCTCGCTGGTGATTTTGTTTATTTCTTTGCGGTGCAAAAGTAACTTACGCGGACGCAGTGGCTCATGCCCACGTTTGTGCGCCTGTTTGTACTCATTGATGTGCATATTCAGTACCCACAATTCGCCGTTGGTGTCGGTCACGAACGCTTCTTGTAGATTGACATGCCCAGCGCGAATAGATTTGATTTCCGACCCGACCAGCACCAAACCTGCCTCATAAGTATCCATCAGGTGATACTCGTGGCTGGCTTTGCGGTTACGGGTGACGATTTTTATACCTTCACCTGCCAATTTTCATCCTCCAAATATGTGCGAATCCCGAGGATAGGTTGCATTGATGTAATCAACGGCGGCGTTTAGGAACAGGTCATTGCCCTGTGCGTCAAATTGCTCACCTTCGACCACTAGATCGGGTTCTAGCCCTGTGCCGTGAATTCGGCGGTCATCCGGGGTATACCATGCCGCTGTGGTCACCCGCAATTGTTCACCACCGGGGAGATCATGCACCAATTGCACCGACCCTTTGCCATAACTCTTTTGCCCAATCAGGATAGCCCGATCACGATCTTGGAGCGCCCCCGCCACGACTTCCGACGCACTGGCGCTGTTGCCATCCATCAAAATGACGACCGGAACGTGCTCACCCGGATCGCCGCTATCCGAAACATAGCGTTCTTCATCTCCGCTACGACTGCGCTCGGTCAAAATCAACCCTTCATCAAGGAACATATCAGCGATCTTGACGGCCTCATCTAACAGACCGCCGCCATTACCCCGTAGGTCAAATACAATCGCACGTGGGTTTTGTTCCAGCAGACTTTGAAGTTCGCGTTCGGTCTGGCTGGCGGAAACGGCATTGAAGCTGGATAGTCGTAAATAACCAATATCACCAATCATTCCCGAATAGGCGGTTAATTCCTCAATGACGGCTCGCATAATCGTTTGGTCAAAAGTGGTATCTTGGGAAGGGCGATAGATGGTCAAGACAACTTCTGTCCCGACATCCCCCTTAATCAAGTCCACCACCTGCTCCAATGTTAACCCCTGTATGGATTGACCATCTACACCCTTGATCACATCTAGGGACTCTAGGCCAGCCTTTTCAGCAGGGTTACCCCGTAGCAAACGAGTGATATAGGGTTCGCCATTGGCATCTATGCTGATTGATGCGCCGATACCGCCAAATTTACCCGATATGAACTGACGGTGGAGGTCGGCTTGTTCCGGTACTACAAATGCCGTAAAGGGGTCGTTCAGTGTGATGATAAAGCCCTGAATGGCACCATACACACGGTCTTGGCGGTTGGGCATATCCCCGTAAAATTCTTTATCTACGGTGTTCCATGTTTCCCAAAATACCTTGAAATCATCCGAATAGGCATCCCCACTGCGGCGATCATAGATTACCCCACTCAAAAATGACACGGTGCTGGTCATCACGAGGGCCACCGCAATCGTCAGCACTTGGAAGGAACTCAGCCTTCTAGCCCGCACAGGCGTTGACGCCGCTTTTATCAGCGGTCGAACGGGTTCTTTTTCCCCGACGTCCACATTACTATTCATATCAAATGATTCGTCTTTCACAATCGGCCTCCGTGTTCCAATGCATCACATCTCATGAATTTGCTAGAAGCTGCCGTAATTGACGAATGGCTTCCCCTAACTCAACATCACGCCCATTTTGGTCTGGAATCATCTCAATATTGGGCATCAAACCAACACCGTCCAAGGGGGTGCGACTGGGGGTGAGCCACAGGGACGCCGTAATATGCACGGATGAGCCGTCCTCTAGCCCGAAAATGAACTGCACCGAGCCTTTGCCAAAGGTACGCTGACCGATTACTACAGCGCGACCATTGTCCTGCAATGCTCCGGCCACTACTTCGGCGGCGCTGGCAGTTCCACCGTTGACCAGCACGATTACCGGGAGATCGGTGGCGACTCCGCCGGGGGTATCTTCATGCAGCATTTCGCCTGTCGTCCGGCTTTGCTCAATGACAATCGTGCCGCCATCCAAAAACTCACCCGCAACATCTATGCTTTCTTGTAACAGGCCGCCGGAATTAAAACGCAAATCCAGCACTAGGCCTGTGATATTTTTTGTTCGCAGATCGGCTACCGCATTCTGTACTTCTTCTGGAGTAAGCGAGGTAAAACTCTTGATCTGGATATAACCCAGTTCGGGGGCCTCAGCCAATACGCGCCATGCGATGGACGGAATGATGATTTCCTCAAACGGAATGTCATAGGCGCGTGTTTCAGTCGTATTCGGTTGCTGCACCGTGATTCTAACGCCCGAACTTTCATCGGTAATTTCGCCACGTGTCATCTGGCGCACCACATCCAGCCGTTCGTTGGGGTCAAGTGGCTGGTCATTGACTGCCAGTAGAATATCGCCATCCAAAACCCCGGCGCGGGCGGCAGGACTGTCGGGATAGGGATACAAAACAATCATCCCGGCTTCATTGCGTACTACATCCACGCCGATACCCCCATAACGACCCGCGAGGGCATCACTTTCGCTGCTGGCGACAGGAGGGTCATTAAAAAAGGTGTAGTTGTCGTTAAGCGAGGCCAGATAGCCGCGAATCGCTGCATATTCTAGTGTGTTATCGGGCGGGAAATCGCGCACAAAATTATCCCGCACCAATTGATCCACTTGGGTCAAAATTCTAAACTCGGAATCGCCTGATTCTTGGGCAGTGGCAGAGTCGTGTCCGCGTGCAATGAAGCCAGCGAGAAAACCGCTGCCAATTAGGGTGATAATGACCATGCCACGCCAAAACTGATTCCACCACGTTCGGGTGTGTTCCCGTTGTTTCATTGTTGTCCTCAATCGGTTCTTGTATCAGGCTCTGGTCAACTATTGTAGCATTAGTTGCCGGATAAACTACAGCATGAAGATTTGGCACATCCGGTGCTATTCATTTGTCCAAATCCGAATGGTGCCATCTTCACCCCCACTCGCCAATTGAGTGCCATCAGAATTCCATGCCAACGCTGTCACTGGCCCATTATGGCCTGTCAGAGTCCCAATCGCCTCTCCAGTATTTACATCCCACAAAATAATTGTGCCATCGTAGCTGCCACTGGCAAGAATGTTGCTCCTCGGATGCCATGCGAGTTCGTTAACTAAGTCTGTGTGCCCCGACGTTTCGAATATCAATGCGTGAGTTGAAGCATTCCACAGAATGATGTCTCCTTGCACTGTTCCACCAACGAGATACTTGCCATCTGGACTCCAAGCGATTCGCCATATCCATTCGTCTACCGGACTTAGCATTCCATCGGCAGTCCCATCATTAGTGTTCCATATTTGTATACCCAGACCGAGAATTAAGCCTGCTAAACGATTCCCGTCAGGACTCCATGCCACCTGCCATGCTTCTACAGAGAACGCTTCCGCTTCCTCAAACACATAGACCTCAGACCCAGTCACAGCATCCAAAATGTAGACCCGACCATCCCTTGAACTAACTGCTACTTGATCTCCACTTGGGTTCCAAACGATTGAACTTATATCATAAAGATAAGGCCTATATTCCATAATTAAATACGGCCCTGCATCTAGCCCTGTTATGCTTATCATCGATTGACTATCTTCGTACAATTCAGCCCAATTCCACACTGTCGGATGTTCAGAAAAGCGACTTAGGCCCGCCACGAGAGACCAGTCGTTATTCCATGAAATAAACCATGCATCTAGTGGAATACTGGAAACCACGCTAGTTAACTGTGTATTCCAAATTAGCACTGTGCCGTCAAAATAACTTGCGGCTATATTTACGTTTCCTAGCATCCACGCTACTTGATTAATGCCCGTTGTATGTCCTTCAATAGATGTAAGCAATTTTCCTGTTGCTATGTCCCAAATTCGCACTGTTTGACCACTGTAATCTGTACTTGCAAGGTAATTGCCATCAAGGCTCCATTTTAAATCACGCACACGATCTGTATGGCCGCCCTCAAAGGTATATTGAATTTGCAGGGTATTCATATTCCAAGTTTCAATAATTGTGCCCACCCCGCTTGCCAATTGGTTGCCGCTAGGGCTACTTTCGAGGTGTTCAACATTAGCAGGCTCTCCATACAAAATTGAATTGCCTCGCAGAACCTGTTCCTCTCGACCAGTAGAAACATCCAAAATGAGAATAACAGAGAAGTTTCCTATAACTAGAACATTAAGCGAACGCCATGAGACTGAAATATAAAACCCATTCGGATTAGGGAATCTATTCAGAAGTTTGTAACTGTCCATATCCCAAATGTACACAGCACTCTCGGTAGAGATGCTTGCAAGTTGCGTTCCGTCGCCATTCCAAGCTATATCCCTGATAGACCTTGCTGGGTGTTCCAAAAGAATCAAAATCTCCCCTGTTGTGATATCCCAAATCCGCACATTTGATTCAAAACTTGATGTAGCTAATCGCGTCCCATCGGGACTCCATTTTATGGAACGAATGAAGTCGGTATACCCCTGCAATACTTCCAGCATAGTCCCGTTACTCGCATCCCAAATGTAAATCTGGTGACCGTCAGTTGTACCAGCGATTTTGGTGCTGTCGGGACTCCAAACAACTTGCAGGATTTCTTCTGATGTCGAAACCAAGTGTGTAACAACTTGAAAATTATCCTCATAAAGCCAAATACCTAAGCTACCTGCCACAATGAGACTTGCTCCATCGGGACTCCACGCGATGCTGTTGGCGCTACCACGCCCCAAAACACTCACTTCATCATAATTTGTTTGACCTGAAATCTGCTGTACTGATTGGGGGAATTGATTGGCATACGATAATCCTGTGCCCCATATTGCGAGCAGAACGAGAGCTAAAGTCGCCATCATTTTTGCGAATCGTTTAATATGGAATATGCCGTTCATATGTTCCTCCTGTTGAACAAACAGCTTGGATTTTGCAAATTGTTTACAACCAGACAATTCCCCGTTCACACGCCCATGTCAATATTATAGGTTGAAGGTGTTTAACAAAGGGCAACAATCGGATGAGCGTCGTGTATACAGATCAACCCAATTCGCAGCTTCCGGCTAATCCAAGTCGCAAAATTCCCCCCGGCCCACGCGGAAAACCCATTATCGGTAATCTGCGCGATTTTCGCCGTGATATTTTGGGCTTGTTGGAAACTTCAGCGCGTGCCTATGGCGAGATTGTTCATTTTCGTGTTGGCCCGCGTGAAATATTCCTGCTGAATGACCCCTATTATATTCAGCACGTCCTTCAGACCAATAGCCGCAATTATCGCAAAGGCAGGGCGTTGGTACGCACCAAAGTCTTGCTAGGGGAAGGATTGCTGACCAGTGAAGGTGATTTGTGGCTGCGGCAGAGGCGATTGATTCAACCTGCCTTTCACCGCAAACGGATTGCGGCGTTGGGTCAAATGATGACGGACTGCACCCTCGACATGATGGCACACTGGCAGCCGCATCAATCGCTGAATGTGGCGGAAGAAATGATGGGGTTGACACTGAATATCGTCTGCAAAGCCCTGTTTTCGACCAATATCAGCGAGGAAGAACAGGCTACCGTCAAAGAGGCGATGGACGTGGCCCTGAAATTTGGCGTAAGGAATGCGACCCGTCCACCATTTATGGAAAAAATGCCAACACGCGAAAACCATGCGGCGAAAAAGGCCATTCATCAACTAGACGGGATTGTCTACCAGATTATTCAGGAACGCCGCCAACATTCCCAAGCGGATGGTATGAATGATTTGCTGACAATGCTGATGACCGCCACTGATGCGGATACAGGCGAGGCGATGAATGACCGGCAACTGCGCGATGAAGTGATGACCCTGTTTTTGGCAGGGCATGAAACAACGGCGAATGCACTGGCGTGGACGTGGTATCTGCTGTCGGAAAATCCAGCAGCGGCAGAGCAACTCTATGCCGAATTAGATAGCGTACTCAACGGACGACTGCCCACGATGGACGATTTGCCCAATCTGCCCTATGCACAGGCCGTTTTGCAAGAATCCATGCGCCTGTATCCTCCGGCATGGGTGATTAGCCGTCAAGCGATTGGTGAGGATGAAATAGGCGGTTATCCTATCCCTACCGGAAGCGCGGTGATTGTAAGTCCCTATATGATGCACCGGAATCCGATTTATTGGGAAAACGCCGAACGTTTTGACCCTACACGCTTCTTGAATCCCCAATGGCGACCGCACTTTAGTTATTTCCCGTTTGGCGGCGGGTCGCGTCAATGTATTGGCATGAATTTCGCTTTGATGGAAGCCCAATTGGTGTTGGCGACAGTGGCTCAATCCTACCGGCTCAAATTGGCGGAGGGTACAAAGGTAGTGCCAGAAGCCCTTATCACCCTGCGCCCGCGTGATGGTGTACATGTTGTGATTGAACCGCGTTGATTAGGATGTGGATAACAAACAACTAGCTTGGCCCTCGGTATAGAAGGTGGTGACATTTTCCAATACCTGCTGATTCGCATCCACTGTAAGGGCGGAGGGTGTCCAACCTAGCGGGAATTGTTGAACGGCAAGTGAACCGAGTTCGACATAAATGGTGGTTTTGGCGATCTCGCCATTTAATCCCGCCCCCTGTACCTCAATCGGCAGGCGCAGATCATAGTTTACATCGCGCTGGTTACAGGCCGCGATTTCCAGACCCCGTTTGCCGTATGCCCAGACGAGTTGATATTGGGGGATGCCGGGACTCTCTAGCCATTGGCGGCGAAATTGGGTAAGGTCACGACCGCTGATTTGCTCGGCAAGGCGGAAAAAATCCCAAGTCGTTACGGGGTAATCGGCATATTCGACTGCCCATTGATGTAAAACTTCAAAAAAGACCGTGCTGCCAAGCTCTTCGCGCAGCATGTGGACGACCCAAGCCCCTTTGACATAACTGTCGCTGTCGTACATCTGACTGTTGAGAGGATAGGCCAGCGGGGTCTCGCGCCGACTACCCCGAATAGCCCGTTCTTGGGTGGTCCGTGCACGTTCGGCACGCTCTGGGCCATAGCGCAGTTCGAGTGCCAGCCATTCGGCATAGGTCGCAAAACCTTCATTGAGCCAAATATCCTGCCACGATTTTAGTGAAACGGTGTTCCCGTACCATTGATGTGCCAACTCATGTACAACCAGTGTAAAAAGTGCCTCTTCGCTATCGGCCTGTACCATGCTGCGCGGCATGATGGTCATGGTTTGGGTTTCAACTGCGCCATTGGGGAGAGGGGTCACCACATGCCCATAAGTCTCAAAGGGGTATCGCCCAAAAAGTACCTGCAAATATCGAAAGGCGAGGTCGGTTGAACTGAGTAATGTTTCTACTTTGGCCTCAGTCCCTGAATACGCATAGTCACGGATGGGTACCTCCGGAACGCTCGAATCCATCACCAAACTATAATCGCCTACTGCCACCACTGCCAGATTGGTTGCCATCGGGTCATCCATTTGCCAGTGATAGGTCATTTGAGTAGCAGCGAATGGGGTTGGCTCGTCGGGTATGCCGTTGGCAATCGCCATGAGGGTTGACGGCACGGTAATGTGAAATTCGTAGGTGGCCCGGTCTACTGGATGGTCATTACACGGAAACCACGTATTCGCGCCGTCGGGTTGATTGATGAAGGCCATACGTGGTAGATTATCCACATATTCCAAACCAACCGTGAAAAAATTGCTATATGGGGTATCGGTTGGGACGGGAATGCCACTGTAGGCGATCACTACATCAATCACTGTGCCGTAATCTAATGGGGCGGCAAGGTTTACGAGTAGCTTTCGCTCGTATTGGGTAAAGGTTACCGATTCAGCATTAACCCGGACTTCGTCTACTACCATCGTGCGTAAGTCGAGAGTGAGGCTGGTCAGTTGATGATATAGTACCTTGATTTGGAGTGTAGCTGTTCCCTGAATACGGTGCGAGAAGGGGTCAATCGTGAGATTTAGATTATAATGCAGTACATCATAGCCCGTGTTCCCCAACTCGGGTGAAAATGAATCGCCAATCGTGTTTAGCCCCGGTACACTATCAGGTAGCAGCGCATGGTTGAGCGCTAACTCCAGATGATCGTTTTGCAGGATTTCGTTGACCTGCCATAAAAGGTTATACCATTCCGTAGTCGGGGTGAACATCGTGTAGCCATTGGAAGAAACACCCCAATGTAAGCCGACTAGACCTCCCTCGCTGGAATAATATCCTTGACCAATTAGAATGTTCGGTTGAGCTTGCCCAAGTCGTGTTGGCAAGACAGCCTTAATCGGAATCACCGCCGTCTGTTGTGCACTACCATCAAACGCACTATGTTGAGGTTGAATCTCAACAGCCGGAAGCGCATTTAACACCGAATAAAGCGAATCGAGTTCATAATAGCGTCGTGTCAGATCGGCATAGACCATCTGCCCGCGCTGCAAAGGCCGATCATCTAGCTGGACAACTGTCAGATCAGGGAAAGCTCTGTGCAACGCGGCGTCATCCACTTCGAGCAATGCAATATCTGTGCTCCGACTCGCATATAAGAGGCGGCTGATAGGAATAGTAGCAGATGACAACACGCGCGTTACTGTCATCCCGTGCGTCAGATTGTAGGAGATACAGCTGTTTTCAGGTTTAACCTGCTCAATAGGAGCGGAACTGATATTTGGAACAACACGATAATTATCACCTGCGCGACACAATGTTGAGTCAATAGCCTGTTCCCAGCTTTGAATAACACCATCGTCTAGATAGGAGGGGAGTTGATAACGCAGTTGTGGGGCAAGCTCATTTGTCACATCCCACAACAATCGCTCGCCTGCCACCGCCTGCCATGAAGTCAGAATCAAGCTTTCCCCCAGATAGACCCCCCCAAATGAATAGCCCGCCGCATCAGTCAAAGTAACAGCTGCATTTGGCTCCACAATAGATTGTTGGCGGCGTGAATGAACCCCCTCACCATAGTTGGAAAGGGGGTTGTAGTTTATGTCATAGGGTTGAGGTGTTAGCGTTGAGACAGTGATGATACTCAACAAACACAGCGCGATAAGACGCACGGGCAGCGTTATCCTTCCTTCACCCAGCGGGCTTGGAAAGCTGCTCGGTCACCGGAACCAGTAAACTCATTAACGGTTGCAAGGTCAACAAAGGCCCGATAGAGGGTATCCGTTGCGCCTGCCACACAACTGGTGATATTGACACCGACGGCTTGAATTTGGCTACGAATGCTCTCAGGCGTATTGCTGATTCGGCTGGACGCCAGATTAATTCCTTCAAACGCCATTGTCGCCAGATTATCGGGGCGGGGCCCCTGACAATCAGCAGTCGTACAAACACAGCCCTGTACAAACAACGTCCGCCCTATGCTGGTGTCTGCAAAGACCGCGCTACTATTTGGGCCAAAGTTGGGGCTGGTCGAGCTGCTTACGCTGGCAGATGTAGCTGCCAAAATATCCTGCAATTCGGTTTGATCAACAACAATCGGGGCAATTGCTACTGCATCCTCTGCACCTTTGTCACCCTCACCGCCCATTGCGAAAACTAAGCCAACGACGGCTACCAAGATTATCACCAGCAGCAGCAGCACCGTCCGCAACGGGGATCGCTTACGTTTTTCACCCCCGGAGGACCTTCCTTGCTTCGCTTTTTTGCCCTTCCTGCCTTTTTTTCCGTCTTCGGCTTCTTCGAGAAGTTCAGCAAAGGGGTCTTCGTCATCATCAAAACTGATGCTATCTTCGGCGCCCTCCGCAAAGGGATCATCAAAGTTGAGATTGTCCTCGTCGCTTTCACTCTCCGGCACAACAAAGCGGTCATCTGCTTCGGGGAGTTCCATCATCATCATGAGTTCGTCGTCACGCGGCGGAAAACTTTCGTTTAGTTTATCCAGTAGCCCTCTCGCACGACCATGACGCGGGTTAATTCTGAGGACATTGACCAAAGCACGGCGGGCCTGACGTGGGTCATCTACCGCGTTCGCCATTAACCACCACACGTCAGCACTATCGCTGTGTTCTTCCAGCAGTGGTCTCAGTAACTGCATCGCATCGTCGGTTTGTTCCCGCTGAATCAGGGTATAGATGCGCTCAAGTTGTTTCTGTAAATTGTCAGCCATTAAAATTGCTCCTCGTGATTGAATTGACTAAGCCTGCGCTATTGGCTGACGACTGGAACACCGCTGGCATCGCCTTCAACCAGCACATAATTTTTATTGACCCATCCCGCCCCAAATGGACTATCAACTTTCCACCAGCGGCGGTCGGGACTCTGACCAATAATTGGCATCCGGGTAGTTGAGGGTACAGAACCCAGCGAATCGAAGCCAATATTGGGGCCACTGCGGATGTTGAGCGCACCTGTCGCCACAAATGCCACAGGGCCAATCAGAGTGGGTGTTGAGACTGTTGTATCACCGGTGGCGGGATCGCGCACGGTAATGGCGGTTGAGGCATCACCAATCGGCAGGCCACTGACATCACCGCGAATAATGACGTAATTGCGATTGACCCATCCCGCCCCAAAATCGGTATCAATTTGAACCCATAGGAAGGCGGCATCACGGGCGAGGATCACAAACTGGTCACCGCCGACAGTGCGTCCCAAAATGGTATACCCTGCGCCGGGGCCGCTGCGAATGTTGAGCGCGCCGGCATTGACGATCGCCACCGGACCGACGTAGGTGGTTTCATCCACGGTATCTTCGGTGACCGGAGCATTTCCAAATTCATTGCGGGTTATCAGATAACGGGCGGATACCCACCCTTCACCAAAGACGGTTTGTACGTTGTACCATGAACCGTCGCTGCTTCGACCCAGAATCGGTAGCAATTCGCCGCCGACCACCGAGCCGATAATTTCATAATTCACACCGGGGCCGCTACGCACATTCAATGTGCCTGCGTTCACCACACCGGAAGCACTGAGTTCGGTAACCGGAGCGCCACTGGCATCGGTGGTTGGTGCAGCATCACCTGCCGAGGTGTAGCGGGCTTGTACCCATCCATTACCATATTGCCAGCGAATGTTGAGCCATGTGCCATCGTTGCTTTGTCCAATCAGGTAGACGCGCTGACCTGCGGAGAGTCGCCCTTGAACTGCTGCTGTTGGGCCGGGGCCGCTGCGCACATTTAATAATGAGGCCGTCACGGTAATGAATGCGCCGAGGTCTTGGACGCCTACGCTGCTGCCGTTGGTCACGGTGAGGGCTGTCCCAACAACCCAACCTTGACCGGAGCGCCCATTGACCAGCCACCACGCGCCATCCGGACTGATGGCTAATACAGGCAGGGTCTCAAATCGGTTGACTGTGCCGACAATCCAAAAAGCTGTGCTTGGGCCAGCATAGGCATTTGTCGCGATGTTGGCGGTTGCCGACGCGCTGCCTTGCCGCATGATAATGGCTTGTGATGAGATATTGTCATCGGCACGTACAATAGCGATGGTATTTGAAGAAATTGCTAATAAAGCAATCAAAAGCATTATTCTCAGAAGACGCGATTGCTGTTTCATAAAAAGGCCCCCTGCAAAATGGTCGGGTGGTCAAAAGACATCCTATAGAATGAGTTTACTGAGAGGCGTCATTTTGAGCAAGTGTGTAGCAAACAAAAAACACATGGAAAATATCCCATGTGTTGTTATGCCCCGGAAAGGACTCGAACCTTCACGACCGTGAGGTCAACAGGCCCTCAACCTGCAGCGTCTACCAATTCCGCCACCGGGGCTGATTGGTAGAGAATTATACTGACGATCAAGTGCCTGTCAATGCCGATTCGTGTCAGGTACTCGTAGAGTTTTTCACATAGCTAAGTCAGGGGGTCGGTGGTAGTATTCGGAAATGTGGACTTGCGTCCATGATTTGACCCGACCACGATTGAGGAGGATCATCTTGTATCGGAACATTCGACAACCATTCATTCTGGGAAGTATTGGAATAAGCCTATTATTGCTGATTTTAGTCGGGGGAATTCTTTCATCAACGCAGCGTGTGGATGCTGTCGAGTCGAATCCAAATGACCTAGCCTTTGCTTGGCAAGCTGGTACTACACTGACTCCTAGCGCCGCCGCAACCATGACCCCTATGCTGCAAAGCGATCTTAAAATTCTTTCGGGAAATGTCCAGCGCCCAAATGGCATTACATTTTTTGACGGCTATTTATACACATCCTGCGCCGGGGATTTCACCATTTATCGCCTGAATGCGACTACCGGGGATACCATTACCTATATCGCCGGGGTACAAAATACTCATACGTTGTATGTTGAGCAAGGGGCGACAGGGCCTGTTGTTTGGATTGCCGATTTTCAACGGAATGCCTTGTCATTCATCCAAACCGAGCCTCGTACCCTCCAAAACGTCAAACAGGGACTGGGGTCGCCTTGGGGGCTGGCGTCTGCCCCTGATGGCTCGTTTTATGTTACACAATTTGCGACCGATGATGTCATTAATGTCAAACGGGACGGCACTTTGAACGTTGTGGCAACTGGATTCCGCAATCCAACTGGGATCGTGGTTGATGGCGACTATGCCTATGTGGGCAATAATGGCAGTGCCCGGCGTGCCATCGAATATTTTGAACTTGCGGCTGTGCCAGTGGCCGAACAAGATCTGAAACCTTTGGTGAGTGGCCTGCAAAATGTTACCAACATGTTGATTGGCCCAGACAACTGGCTTTATTTCGCGTATTCATTAGGCACGCGCGGAATCGTGGGCCGAGTGAACCCTGATATCTGCCGCGAAAAAGGCAGGTGTATAAATGCAGATGTAGAGATTGTTTTATGGTCGGAACTTTCAGCGCCACTCGCTGGCCTAAGCATTGCGCCCGACATGCGGCTATTTGTTCATACCATGTTCGGCTCTGAGATTTATTGGGCACAACTTCCCGAAAACCTCAATCCACGAATCGTAACATCTTCATAAATTGCAGAAGGGGATCAAATAGTGATTAAGCCCACTACACTCGGCGAGAGTTACCGTCACTACCTTAACCACGCCGACCTTCGCTCAGCCCATACATTGTCAGCATACAGTCGTTCAATTGACCTATTTTTTCAATTTTTGGCTGACCGCGACTTTGATCCTCTTCTTCCCATTCAACAATCCTTCCTAACAACGCCAGAAGAAATCAAGCTAACCGATTTCAGCCATGCCGACCAGCCAGTTTTTCTAAACTTTGCTAAATGGCTGCAAGCTCCATCCGGCAATCAATCCAGCGATAAGCGACCGTATGCCCGCGCAACGATTGAACTGCGAGTTGCCGGGGTATTGCACTGGTTTCAATATATGGACACCCAGCGATGGCTACCTGACCTTTATTGGTTGCACCACGCCAATAACAGCTTACGAGATTATTGGCGTGATCATCAAACTAAACGGGAAAAACAGATTGACCCCGTGCCAGATTTAAACTCCGTGGTGTTGTTTTTTGACAGCCAACCGATGCCGTCAGCGGTTCGGGCTTCCACCGACGCATCCCGTATCGAATTATGGGAAACCAAACGTTTGCGGAATCGAGCATTGCTTCATGCACTTGCCGAGACAGGCGGGCGTGTCAGCGAGATTTTGAGCCTAAATGCTGAGGTTTTTTCTGGAAATCGCCGAGGAAAATCTGAGGCGTTGCATTTGGCGGTGATGGGCAAAGGCGGACATCAACATATTCTTCATCTCCATGAGGCATTACCCGCCATCAATGATTATTTGAGAGCCCGTGACGCTAACCCCGACTGGCGATCAAGCATTCCTCTATTTATCAGCCACGATCCCCGCTATCGAGGCAACCGGATGAGCCGTATTGTAGCATGGCGTGTGGTGCATCGAGCCGCTAAAGCCCTCGGTCTGCCCGATATTTCACCACAAGATTTTCGCCATTGGCGAGCATTGGAATTAATTAATGCAGGCTATACCCCAGAACAGGTCCAAGAATATCTGGGACATCGGTCGGTGGAAACGATTCGTTCATTTTATATAGCCACAGAGGAGGATTAAAGGATCGGTTCAGCTACTGCGATCGGCAAGGTGACAAAAAAAGTTGAGCCTTTGCCTTCTTCGCTTCGCAGCCAAATCCGTCCACGATGCCGATCTACAATGGCTTTAACGAGGCTTAATCCCACACCTGAGCCGGGGATTTTATCTTTGACGCCATTGGCCCGGAAATAGCGATCAAATACTTGGCTTTGCGCCTCAATCGGAATCCCAATACCAGTATCCTCAATCGAGATAATCACACTGTTTTCTTGCATTTCAGCAACCACCCGAATAGTTCCACCTTCAGGTGTAAATTTAATCGCATTATCAATCAAATTCGAAAAGACCTGCTCTAGCTGAGGGGCATCCCCCAACACATGTGACGCAGTTAAATTTGATTCTAGTGCCAGTGATTGGTTGCGACGAATGGCTATATCCTCATATGAGCGAATGGCGTTGTTCAATAATTGCTGCAAATTGCATAATTCGAAGGGTGGCGCACCGCTAGACACCTTCTCCAAATCTAGGATGCCGTTCACGATGCGTTCCATACGGTCAAGCTGCTTCCAGATGGAGGCAATATTGCGTTGGGCACCTTCGACTCCTTCAACATCTTCCTCTAGCAATTGCATATAGGTCATGGTGGCGAACAAAGGATTTTTCAGGTCATGGCTCGTCATACGCACCATCTGGCTTTTCAGGCGGTCAATCTCTTTGAGTTGGGTTACATCATTGAGAACCGCCACCCAACCGCGATTGGGTTTTTCCAAGCGGGCGATATGGCATAAATAGTCATGGTCTTTCAAATGAATTTCGTAGACATGCGAGCGTGACTTGCGGAGATCGTGCAAGAGACCGCGAGTATTTTGTGGCAGCAGGTCGGCCTGAATGAAATCAAGCAGGGATTTGCCAATAATGCTGCTGTGAAAGGGGTCATTGGTCATGAGGCTGGTCGCGGCAGGGTTGGCGAAAATAATCTTGAGATCATGGCTGACCGAAATCACCGGATTTTCAGTGCTGAACAAGACTGTCTCTAGCTGATTGGCGACAGCGCGTTCTTTTTCAAACAAAAAGCTATTGGTGATAGCGACGGCAGCCTGTGGGCCTAATAATTGTAGCAAGTGCAGGTCATCATTGGTAAAAAGCCGTCCTTCGACGCCTTCAACGGTGACTAGGACGCCGACCACATCTTCGCGGAACATCAGCGGGACACCCAACACTGACCCGAATGTTTTTTGGGCGATTGGAATATCCGGTACGCCATGCCATTCACGCCGATAGTCGTGCAGCATAAAACCGCGACGCTCACGGGCAACTTTTCCGGCAATCCCCTCTTGTAATGTCAATCGTCCTCCCAAGAATTTCTCAGGGATGTTATAGACTGCTTCCAAAATAAGTTCGTTCTCGCGGCGCAGAAAAATTAGACTGCCATCAATTCTAAGCAGGCCAGCCGCTTGGGCCGCAATCGTTTGAAGCGCCTCACGGGGGTCTAAGCTGCTGGTGATCGCCAAGCCGATTTTTTGAACAGCCTCTAGTTCTTTAGCACGACCAATCAGCGGTTCCATAACTTGGCTACGAACAATAGCATAGCTAATCGTTAGGGCAGCAAGAGTGGCAGTATGTTCGGCGCTACCCAATGTTCGCAGACGAGGACTGATTAGGACAACCAATTGACCCAAGCAAAAGACCAGCAGGCCTAGAATCATGGAGGTTTCTTTGATCTTGGGGAGATTTTGCCAAACGCTAATCAGAGTTGCTGAGACCACTACCAAGTAAATTAAGGTATCAACAATCGGGAAGCTATAGTTGAGTACACCCGTAACGGATATGTCATATTGAAAGGAGACATCAAATAGACTGAGGGTGGTTTTGTTGAGAATAAAAACGGCGGCACTCCCCACTGCCAATGACCACGTAAAGAGGCTGCGGGTGTCGGTGAGTGCAGAAACAAGCAAAAAAAGGGCGATACATGCCCCGCCAAACCCAATTTCGAGCAGATTCAACCCAACAACCGTCAAATTCTCATCAACAGCTACCAATGCTGTCGCCCGACTCAGCAGTGACCCCGCCGACCATGTAACCATTGCCAGCATAAAGAGACTAAAATAGATATTGATCTCACGGCGGGCATTTTGCCATAGAATGAGAAATAGTGCGGCTAATGCGAGAGTCAACATTAGCCCATTGGTTATCAGCGTGACAGTAATGAGGGTGAGCATAATGCTCCTACGCTAAAACTGATCTACCCTTGTCGTTTTTGTTTTTCAAAACGATAGCCGACACGATGCTCAGTTTGGATATAGGTGGGGTTGGCGGCGTCTGGTTCGATCTTGCGACGGAGCTGGCTGATATAGACACGTGGATAATAGATGTCATCTATGTATTCTTTGCCCCAAACCTGTTCCAAAAGCTCACGCTGCGGTACTACTCGGCCCGAGTTCTCAAGTAGGACGGCGAGTAGCTTGAATTCAGTGGGGGTCAGATGACGTTTTTCACCATTGACGTGGACATGGCGGCGCTGCAAATCTACACTCAGATAGCCATCATTATAGCCACTTTCGGCTTCAACGGCGGTCATTTGGGCACGACGCAATAAAGCCTGTACACGGGCGACAAATTCATTACCCCGGATGGGCTTCATCAGATATTCGTCCGCGCCCGCATTTAACCCTTCGATAATATCTACCTCGGTTACGGCTTGTGCGCTTAACATCATAATCGGTGTTTCAGCCACTTCTCGGATACGTTGGCAGACTGTCAAGCCGTCCATTTCTGGCATGGCGATGTCCAATACCACTACGTCTGGTCGTTCAGTGTGAAAAGTTCGAAGCCCTTCCAACCCATTGGCAGCGGTGCTAACCTGAAATCCGGCGCGGGTTAGCTTCTGGCTCAATGAGTCGCGTATAGCTTCTTCGTCATCCACAATAAGGATTTTCATTGTGACCCATCCTGCATAGTGTGATTTATTTATTCTGCCTTATGCCTAAGTTTATCACCAGATGGCTTCGCAAAACAATGTGATCGGTAGGAGACCTATTATGTTTTGGTTAGTTTTTGGCGTTAGGCGCACATTTAATGCTATAGTGATAGGTAAAAGTTGTAAAGGTAGAGGACTTGTATCATGCCTGTCATACTTGCAGAAAATGCGGAACTGCAAATTGAAGAAGGTCGTTGGCGTCTCTACGATAGCAATAACCCGGATTCGATCTCGGCAATGTTTGAGGTCAATCGCGGGAGTGGCATCCTGAGCTACGCTGCGACATTTGGTGAAAAGCATGGCCTACCCGGTACACGGCTTGCGATGAATTATGTTAAGTCGGTTGTCGTAGGTTTTGACCAAAAGACGAACCGCTGGCGTCTGGGTCTCTATGTGACTTACGAAGACGATCAGAAACCCCAGTGGTCAGAGTTGGTACATTGGCCTTCGGGTCAGAATCGGGAATATGCCGAGGCCGCCCAAAGAGCTGGTCGAATTCTGGCCGAATTTGTGATGTGCCCCTTGAAATTGTTTGGGGTGACAAAAACCCCCAGTGCGGCCCGTGCGACCATTACCGGCCCTGTCGTATCGCATCGGCGCATTGATATCGAACCCAGCGAAGTGAAAACCCGTGCCCAACAGGTACAGCTACCCAAGCAAATTCCGGGCATGTGGCTTGGTGTAACCAATAAGGGTTTAACAATGCGTCTGTCCAAAGATGCTACTTCAGCCAAGGGGGGCGAAGTTGCACCAGCCTTCCAGCTTGGCGAAGTAGATGTGGATCGTCATGTGCTGCGACTTACCCCTGCGACGGGGTTGCTTGGGGCCTTCTTCGGTGGTGCATCTGGTCGGAACGTCAAATTTGATGAAATCCGCAACTTGGAATTCCGTCACCTCACACAGCAAAGCTCCTCGATGCAGAAAAGCGAAGAAGATGGATTGATGGTCGAGATATTGACCCATCAAGATATATGGGAGGTTTATGTTACCACCGCCAACGAGGCGATTTTGATTGCCCGCACGCTGCACGGTCGGGACAGTACCATGTCACGGCAGCGCGTACAGGACGTAGCGGGTGGGGCCAAGATAGGTGAACAATACGATGCCGCAGTGGGATACTATCGCCAGCATGAGGAAGATCAGCGTCAACTTGAATCTGCCCGTGATTGGTCCTATTCAGTAGCCGTGACTTTTGCCGGGGCGATGAACTGCCGCATGGTTGAGACTGAGGTTGGTGACGATATAAGCGCACTCAACCTTGAAAAGGGATATTAAACAAACAGGGCCGATTTGTAAGGTCGGCCCTTTACGATAATCTATTCAACGGTCAAGGTAATGCTGAAATTACAGGCTGCCTCACCAGATTGCCCATCTCGGTTGATTGTGCGACCATTTTGGGATTGCCAACCCGCTGCATCACGTGAGGGCAGGAGTTCTTGCCAACTGCACAGAATATCATCAGATGTCGTGGCATCATGGTCAAATAAGGCCACTTCAATGGTTAGCCCTTCATCCGCACTTAAGCCAGTGGTCAGTTGATTTGGTTGACCGAATGGTGTCAGCACCTGATCAAAACTAAACTCCGCACCCGGTTTCAATTTAGCATACTGTGGACTACTGCCAGATCCGCCGAAGAATACTGCCGCGTCATTGACGATGATAAACCCATAAATTTCAGGTGCTGTGCCGCACTGCTCACCATCACAATCATTTACATTGCTTAATATCAGTTGATCGAAGGTTACTGTCACCTGTGCCGCACAAGCCGGGGATTCGCCTGTCACCGTGTTAGACGGCAGTGATTCCTGTCCGCCGCTGAAAGCCGTTACTGCATACTCGGCGTTTTCTCCACATTCCGCAACAATGAGACCATCACCTGTCCATCCGCGAGCTTCGGGGGGTGTTGAGCCGATCAGATAGCCGTTACGATAGACTCTAAACCCGCCAATGGGATTTTCCCCATTAAAGGCCCAAGTAAGCTGGTTATTTGCCAATTGCAGATCGCTAGGGGCAAAGATTTCATCGTTGAACCGCGAACGAGGTACGGCAACAACTCCACCCAAAATGGCACTATCGGGTAGATCGGCGATGGCTGACAAATCGGTTAGTATCGCAATATCCGGCAGGCGTGGGTTTTGAGGTTGAGTTTCGGGTGTATCGTAGGGCAAAGAGTAACTGAGGCTAAAACCTGCCCCTACAACACTCAATACCTGCCCCCGCCAATTGTCCCGAACCTGCGACAAGGTATTGGTACCGATTTCTTTGAGTTCAGTGCCTTGCCATCCCCAACACTGGACAACCATGTCAAACGCTTGTTCTTCGGCCACCAAGATTTGCGCGGGACGACTGTCACCACTGAGTACCGCACCGAGATCAAAATATTGTCCACCCCCCGGCAAAAATGAACCACTATCAGCAGGGGCACGAGCATATCCCCCGGCGCGAGTTGCATAGTAGCAGTAGGCCCGATTATAGAATTCGATTGTCTGCACGATGATCGGGGTAAACCGGACTGTGACGATCCCTTCCGGCAGGGGTAACAAATCACCGAATGGGAATGGGTCAACGCCACCCGATGTGCCACCCTCAAAATCCGGTGGAATATCGGGCCAGCTATCGGTAGGGCTGCCGGGTAATGGGTCTAAGCCACCGTCTTCATTAGGTGTGGCGTGGTCTACCGTAATCGTGCCACCATCCCCCGGCGTGGCGACGACTGGTTCGTCAGCAGGCTCATCGGCGGGGAAATAATAGGTGAGGCCGCCCGTCGACGCATCGTTTAGGCCGGGTGTGTTCTGCCCCTGCGAACTGTCAACTTGAACGCCACCGATCTTGGTATTGCCAAAATTTACGGTAATCACGCCGCCGGGAATCATCACAGTACATGCCCCATCGGCATCGGTGGTACACTGCGCCACGATTTCGGGGGCTTCCCCGGGGCCACGATCACGGGTAAAGGTTAGACAGACCCCAGCGAGGGGGGTGCCATCCGGTAAAGTTAGGCGGATGGTAAAAGACTCGACCTTTTCATCATCGGCCTGTTGGTAAATGGATGCGCCGGGAATGGCCGCACATGAGGCTTCGACTACATAGACGCCTGTCAATGGGGTCGGCATCAAGTCCGAAATAGTGACGAGCGTTACGATTAAGGCCATGATGCCAATCGCCATGCGTAATGTTGTGCTGATGGGCACGGTCGCAAATTCACGAGTGCGTTGTTTCAACCCTTGTAGATTCATGGTTTCTATTCCGCATCCTGATTGATATAAATCGCTGGGTCAATGGGTTTGTTGTCGAGCCGCACTTCCAGATGTAGATGTGACCCTGTTGAACAACCCGTCGAACCCGCATAACCAATAATCCAGCCGGGTCCCTCATATTCTCGCCCAACGCCAGTGTTCAAGCCACTAAGGTGGGCATAGAGAAACATGTAATCACCGAGTTGCATACGGACGTGCCGACCATAGCCATTGTGAGGCGGCTGTGATCCACGTGTGCTTGAACAATCGGCATTACTGGTTGTATCTGGCCCAGCGTGGGTGACCGTTCCGCCATCCAATGTAGTGATTGGCGATCCCTGTCGAATGGAAAAATCTATCCCGGTGTGGAACCAAGGCATATTGTCGGGGCAATCCGTACCACGATAGCCTGTATAAAACTCGGCACAACCAAAGCCGCGCGTAATGTCTACAGTCTCAACTGGAACACGGCTGTTGCGATAGGGCTGTGGTCCATTAGCGGCTTCAGATTCAGCTACTTGCTGCACAATCTCTTGTATTGCGGGGTCATCAAAAAAGCCGTCCGGGGCCTCCCCGCAGGAATCGGGGTCAAACTCCTCTTCGTTTTCGTCACTAGGGCGGTAGGGAATGGTCAGAATATCACCCGGTTGTATTTTAGCGAGGCCGGGGTTGGCGGCGACAAGTTCATTAAAACACACCCCGAGTTGGGCAGCAATGCTGACCGGATCGTCACCCGGTTGGACTGTATAACCTAGATTGACATTGCCTTCAGGTGGGCAGCAGCCCGAAGTCACCGTAAATCCTTCAGCAGCAGCGCGTCCATCTACCGCTTGGGCATTGACCATGAAGGTGAACTCACCGGTCGTCTCGGGTATCCAAGGATAGGTGGTGTAAATGATTTTTTGGCCTTCTAATACATCTGGACGCCAAACGACTTCATCCCCCAACGTCACCGAGACAAAACTAATTCCTTGACTATCTTCGACACGGATACGCAGCGGAGCAGCTATCCCAACGTCCACCGTACTAGGTGGTGTCTCCAAAGTAATAAACGGCCCTTCAGTAGTCGTGACAACATTGGCTTGTTGGGTGGCTGGCGGTGGTGTTTCTTCGTCGCCACCAGAGGTAATGATGACGACCGCGACAACGGTTGCCACCACTACTGCCACACCTCCCACAAGGAATGATGCTACCACTGGATTCTGTTTTAGATAACTTATCATCGGCAGCCTCAGCAAAATTTTTGGTTTTCTAAACACTGTACCATTATAGAGGGAACTTGGCTTCATCGAAAATCGCCTTTTAGGAAGAGGTATTGCAGCTAGAATGAAGCCGATGTTAAAATGCCTTGATAAGCTAGTTCCTTTTTTTCGACGAAGGGCTTTCCATGACAGATCAGAAACGTAAGCGTGTATTTTCCGGAATCCAGCCTTCCGGTGACTTGACCATCGGCAACTACATTGGCGCGATTCGTCAATGGGTGCAATATCAAGAGGAGTTTGACCCGCTTTATTGTGTGGTGGATTTACATGCCATTACCGCTGGGCACGATCCGGCGCTATTGGCTGCAAAAGCGCGTGAGGTCGCGGCATTGTATATTGCGTGCGGGGTTGATCCCTCTCGATCCATCATTTTTGTGCAGTCACACGTTACTGCCCATGCCGAACTTGGCTGGCTACTTACCTGTGTGACCCCGTTGGGATGGCTCTATCGGATGACTCAATTTAAAGATAAATCTGCTAAATCCGAAGAACTCTCGGTTTCGAGCGGCCTACTTTGTTATCCAACGCTGATGGCCGCTGATATTCTGCTTTATCACACGGAGGTTGTGCCCGTGGGGGATGACCAAAAACAACATCTGGAAATTACCCGCGACATCGCCCAACGATTTAACCATCTGTATGGCGAGACCTTCACTATTCCTGAAGTGCGATTGGCACAAGAGGGCGCACGGGTGATGGGCCTAGATAATCCGCTGGCGAAGATGAGCAAAAGCGAAAAATCGCAATACCATGCCGTTCATTTGCTGGATAACCTCGATCAAATCCGCAAATCGGTCATGCGTGCCGTCACCGATTCGGGTAGCTCAGTGACCTTCAGCGATGATCCCGAACGAGCAGGGGTGAACAATCTACTAACGATTTATCAGGCGCTTGTTGGTGGCACAAAAACAGAGGTAGAGGCTCACTTTGATGGGAAACGATATGGCGATCTGAAAAAAGAGGTAGCCGAGGCCGTATTGGAAACAATCAAACCCATTCAGGCCCGCTACAATGAAATTACCTCGGACAGTGGCTATCTGGACGAACTTTTGGCGGCAGGCGCAGAACGTGCCCGTAACCTAGCAGTCCCGACACTCGCAGCGGCTTATCGAAACATGGGGTTTATGCCAGTCAGTCAGGTAATGGCTACTTCAGCCCGATAAATCATGAGCAATGTATCTGACCGCGACAATTTACCAGCGCCCCTGTTAGGCTGTTTGTTTTGCCATACTGAAGATGCAATGACTCTAACCGAACCACATGGATTTTTGAGGGGGGGGGGACGCCACCCCCTCCTTGTTTGTAATCATTGCGGTTCGATTGCTTCCTTTGATTATGATTCTGAAAATGGAGCAGCCGACCACTGGGGTATACGCTATCGGCGGTATAACCACAGCCGTGATTATTATTATGCTGGGTTATATCTTGGCAAGGCAGGCTGGCTATCAGCCGATGATGCCTTAGAAATTAGTACCCGTGCCTATATCCAGCGGCATCGAGTACGACAGTCGCAGCAAGGTAACCTCCAATGGCTTAGGCCGCTTTCCCTGATACCCCCGCCACCGCTGCTGAACCCTGATGAGAAAATTTTCATGTCATTTCGGCACGTTGTTTTTTATCAGGGGCAAGCAGGGGCGTTTGCACAGGGTCGGCTCAACACATTAGATACAGGGTCGTTTTTTGTGACCGATGAGAAGATTCATTTGCTGGGTCATAAGCAGGACTGGTCATATTCGCTGTACGATATTCAAGCGGTAGATTACAACGAACGCGCTTGGTTTTTATATGTACCCGGCTCTGGGGGCCTCCCAGAATTTTTCTTCGGCGAAAATCACCCCGAAGAATTAGATGCACAACTGGTTGCCGCCGTTGTGGATGTCTTGCGTCAATCTCGGTAGTTATTTGTGCAATGTCTCTTTATATATAACATAAGATAATTCGCGATAATAAGCCTTATCACTAGGTAATTTCGCCGAAATTGCCATAGATGATGCGGACGAGGGTAGGTGACATGAGCAACAACATTGATAAGCGCCAAAAACTCCAAGACGAACCTTTTGATTTCCAAATCACCAAAGATCAGCGTGTCCTGATTTATTGGCAAGGCAAGCAGGTCAAAATATTGGCTGGCAAGGTGGCACAAAAATTGATTACCATCCTTGATGGACTCGATGATGACGCGATTCAGCTTGCATTAGCCAAAGCAACTGGTAATTTTAAGCGTGGCAATGAACGAGAGTCGAAATCACGAGAATAGTCTTATGTTACATCAAGGTATTTATTGAAAATCCCTTGATGATCAACAACCATCCGGGGATTGTTCCGTAATCGATACTTCTCTGTTTCGCCGCCGCGATAAACGGTCAGCGTAACCACATCGTTCGGAAGGGTATTGTTTTCGAGATGAGGTGTTAGCTGATTGCGCGAATAAATAGCATGCCGTTGTTTGCCAGAATAATATCCCTACCCACAAAATTGAAGCATTCCCAAACGGAATTGGCGCGGGATTACGGTCAGGATCGCCAGCTGAGACACAATAGCATACTCACCATGACCCCTGAGGTTACAATTTTCGTAAAAGATATGGTGCATTGTTGGGTACAAATTCGTTACGCATCAGCACATAGTAAGCGAGATCAAAACCGATAATTTGTTTCTCACCCTCATATTTCATGCCATTTTTTTCCATGATTCGACGCGATGCGGTGTTTTCGGGGACGGCAATGGCGATAATTCGATCTAACCCAAGTTCCTCAAAACCAAAACGCAGGCTGGCGTGGGCGGTTTCGGTTCCAAGCCCTTGCCCCCAATAATCTTTCCCAAAGGCATATGCCACTTCAATTTCTTGGGTCTCTTGGATAATTTGAATTCCACAATGTCCGATAAATTTACCTGTTTCTTTAATGGTGACACCCCACAATCCGAAACCATGTGTTTCCCAATGATTCGAGAAATAATTAATATAGGTTTCGGTCTGCTCGCGAACTCGTGGAGCGCCACCCGGCAAATAACGCATCACGTCTGGCTGACTCCAAATCTGATTGTAATACTCTTGGGCGTCATCCAACGTAATGCTACGCAGCAGGGTACGACGGGTTTCTAGTTCATAGGCCATAATGGGTCTCCTTGATGAAAAAAGCAGTCGTCTCTTGTTATACTATCTTTCGTGTCTAAGTGAAGTTCACTGGAGCTAACAAATGGATACTCAATCGGAAGCATATGAAAAAGCCAAAAAACGGGTCAAGGATATTAAAGAGTTTTGGTCGCACCTCGCTTGGTATATTGGTATTTGTATCTTCCTAACGATGATCGACATCGTAACCGGTGGTGGTATCAACTGGGCCTATTGGGTTTATTTCGGCTGGGGTATTGGTGTAGTCGCTCATGCTTTCAACGTCTATGGCCCAGAAAGATTTTTTGGTAAGGACTGGGAAGAACGCAAGATTCAAGAGCTAATGGCAAAAGATACACCCGAAAAACCTAAACGCGGAATTGATGCCTAAAGAGAATTTCCGCAATCCCTCATTTTATACTACACTATGCCTAGTCAAGTTTGAATCTGCTATGTAGGAGTGTCCGATGCCCAAAGTGGTTGCTATTCATTCATTTCACAGCGGTGCAGGCAAATCAATGATCGCGGCAAACCTCGCGACCCTGTTAACCCTTCAAGGTAACCGCGTTGGGTTATTGGATGGCAACCTAGATACACCTGACCTTCACAGTCTCTTCAGAGTCTCTCAAAGCGAGATAACCCACCCTTTCATTGATTATCTAAACGGACAATGCTCCATCAAAGACACTGTCCTCGACGTCACATCCTACTCCGCTGATGATGTGGGTGGGAAACTCTTTTTAGTGCCCAACTTGCCGCAGGATTTACCATTTGACACATTGGATGCTAAATTACTAATTGATGGGTTCCGCGAGTTATTCCACAGCCTAAGACTTAATACACTAGTGCTGGATATTGGTGCTGGCCTCAATCCTATTTCACTGCCCTTTTTGGCAATCACCGAAGCTCTGCTGCTTGTGTCGCGTCTAGATCAGGAGGATTTACAAGGGACAGGCGTGGCGATTGATATTGCCCGCAAGTTGGAGATTCCAATGCTGCTGCTGCTGATTAATCGCGTGGATCACTCATTTGACAGCAGCCAAGTGAAATCACAGGTCGAAAAAGCCTATGGGTGTGAAGTAGCAACAGTCCTCCCAGATGTTTCCGATGTAGAACCCAGTACCACAAATCTTTTTGCCTTGACCTATCCCAATCACCCTATGACACTAAAACTCAAACATTTGGGCGAGCGTGTGGTGAAATAGAAACAGGGGTGTTGCGTTTTCCCCTGTTCTTTACAGACGTACACAAATCAGGTCAGTTTATAGCCAATCTTGCGCAGAAAGCCTTTGCGCCAAGTGATGCCTTCATCATCTTCGATACCCTTACTCTTAAAACCATCTATCACGCCCAAAATGCCGCGCCCTTGCTCCGTCTCGACCACAATCACCTGTGTCGGATTGGCAGTAGCGCAGAACACCCGCACGACTTCCGGCACACCCTTGACGGCATGAAGCACATTGATTGGGAAAAACCCGTCGCCCAAAAACAGAATAAATGAATGACCAGCTGAAAGTGCTAGTGCATTTTGTTTGGCAAGCTCAATCATCTTATCGTCTGTACCACTCCAACGGACAAGGCACGCCCCCGACGCTTCACAAAAAGCGAGGCCAAACTTGATTCCGGGGACAGCGGTTACCAAAGCTTCGTGCATATCCTCCACCGTTTTGATGAAATGACTTTGCCCCAAAATGAAATTGATAGTCTCTGGTTTTTGCACCGTAACCATCGAGAGTTCCATTGTTTCACTCCTCCCTCTTTTATGACCGCGACCAGCGTCGGGCCAATTCTACAAATAGACGCACCCCATAGCCAGTTGCCCCTTTGGGTAGATAGGGACTACTGTCTTTGGCATCCATACCCATACCCGCCATATCAACATGTGCCCATGCCGGGTACGACACAAAATGTTTGAGGAAGGCTGCGGCAGTACATGCACCACCCCATCGCCCTCCACTATTTTTGATGTCGGCGGTGTGTGATTCGATGAGTTTGTCATATTCAGGCAGCAAGGGCATAGGCCACACTTTTTCGTTGGTCGTATCGCCAGCCGCGATTAACGCATCCCGCAAAACATCGCTGGTTGAAAACAGTCCTGCCGCGAATCCACCCAGCGCCACCACGCAAGCCCCCGTTAATGTGGCAATATCCACGACGACGGTTGGCTTAAACCGTTCGGCGAAAACGAGAGCGTCGGCCAAAATCATGCGCCCTTCCGCATCGGTACTAATGATTTCAATCGTCACGTCGTTGCTAGCGGTTACGACTTCGGATGGTCGGAAGGCGTTGCCACTAATCATGTTATCTACCGATGGCACAATCCCAACGACATGAACGGGTAATTTGAGTTCGCCAATTGCCCGCATCGCACCGATGACCGCGCCACCACCTGCCATGTCGTTTTTCATACTTTCCATGCCATCGGCGGCTTTGATGCTATATCCTCCGGTGTCAAAGGTAACGCCCTTGCCGACTAACACAATCGTGTCGAATTCTTCGGCATGGTCGGCATTATGTTCCAAGATAATGAAACGCGGCGGGGTATCACTACCCTGTGAAACGGAAAGTAAAGCCCCCATCTTTAGGGCTTCCATCTGAGCTTGCTCAAAAATAGTCACCTTCAAACCCACATCAGCGGCAACTTGTTTGGCGACCTCAGCCATATGGATTGGGGTACAGAAATTCGGCGGCATATTGACCAAATCGCGGGTAATGCTAACCCCAGTGGCAATCGCCTGACCTGAACGGATGCCCGCCTCGGCGTTGGCGAGATCAGCTTCATTGAGAACTATTAACGAGAACGTTTGTGGAAAGGCTTCCGGGGCATCTTTCGATTTTTGCTCATAATAGCCATAGAGAGCCATAATACTGGCTTCGGTGATGGCTTCGGTGGCGGTTTCAACGGTCAGGTTACCCAATCCTGCCCCATGAATAATGCTGGCAACGTGGCGGGCTTTGAGATCGCGTGCTTTTTGGATTGCGGATGCGGCAGATCGGCGGACTGTTTCTAGCTTAAATTTTTCCTGATCCCCTAGTCCGACCAGAATCACGCGACGGGCCGGAATAACCCCACGCGGGTATAACACCGTCACCTGACCTGTCTTACCAGAAAAATCGCCCCCCGAAACAAGGTCTTGAATTGCACCGCCGAGGGCCTCGTCTACCACACGGGTCGCCCCGCCCAATTCCAAATTTTCAAATAGATTAACAATTATTGTATCTGCCTCAATTGATTGCAGATTACCGACTACGGCTCTTACTTCCATAATCTTATATCTCCAATGGATGGGAAAACGCAGCTATAGTTTAGGAAAATCCTACGCGGCCTAATTGTAGATGCTTTTGGTGTTTCGTGGTACAGTTTCGCGGGTCGTCTTACACTGGTTTGGAAATATACGGTTATGCGTGTCAGCTTCAGCCCCGGTTATTCCGCCCCATTGCCAGAACGCCATCCTTTCCCGATGAGCAAATTTGCGGCGCTTCATCAAATTCTATTACGCGAAGAGTTGGTCAAACCGAAAAACATTATCGAACCCTATGAGGCCGAATGGGATGATTTGCTGCGTGTCCACACCTATGAATATCTCAATAGCCTCAAAAATGGCACACTCGACCCGGCTGAGGAACGCAAACTAGGGCTTCCGTGGTCGAAGGGGCTTGTTCGGCGCTCACGTTTGGCAGTGCAGGGCAGCATCAACGCCGCGTTTATGGCACTGGAAGACGGTATTGCTGCTAATTTGGCAGGCGGCACACACCACGCCTTTCCCGATCACGGCGAAGGATTTTGTGTATTAAATGATGTCGCCATTGCGATTCGTCGGCTTGCCCATGACCGTATTATCAAACGTGCCCTAGTCATTGATCTAGATGTCCATCAGGGCAACGGCACAGCGGGGATTTTTTCCAATGACCCAACCGCCTATACCTTTTCGATACACGGCGCACGGAATTACCCCTTTTACAAAACGCCGTCGTCGCATGATATCGAACTACCCGACCGCACCAATGACGAAATGTATCTCAGCACCTTAGCGACCTATCTGCCATTAGTGCTGCGCCAATCACAGCCTGACCTTGTGTTTTATTTGGGTGGGGTTGACCCGATGGCGGGTGATCGTTTTGGGCGATTGGCCTTGACCCGCGACGGCCTGCATAAACGGGACCGCTATGTATTGCAAACGCTCCATCGGCTTGGCCTACCAGCGGTACTAACCCTTGCTGGCGGATATGCCAAAACCCCCGAAATGACGGCTGATTTACACGCCATTACCCACCGAGAAGCTCGTAAAATATACGGTTAAAAAAATATTTTGCATTCTATTCAAAAAAACGGTATGGTTATTTTAAGATGATCTCTGGCTTTCGGATGGCTGATGCAACTCCTAACAAAGGTCAGAGATCGTTTCTCCAAGCATCCTCCATTGTGAGAGGTTTACCACTGCTTTGGAATTTTCCCTTGCGCCCATACCCAATTCACTTCCCCTAGATCAGAATCCAGCGGCAGTCTATTTGGCGAGTCTAAATACCGAACAGGGTCGGCGTACTATGCTGCAAGCCCTCAATACTATCGCGGATATTTTAAGTGGAGGGCAAGCCGATGCGCTTAGCTGCGATTGGGGCGCAGTCCGCTATCAGCATGTCATGGCGGTGCGTGCCCAACTTGCAACGCACTATAAACCAAGCACGGTTAATAAGATGCTTTCAGCTCTGCGCGGGGTCTTAAAGGCCGCCAAAAATCTTGGTCAGATGCCACCGGATGCCTACAGCAATGCAGTAGATATTCGCGGAATCAAAAATGCAACCCTTCCGGCGGGCCGTGAACTTTCGATGGGTGAAATCAGCACATTGCTGATGATCTGCGGTAAAGACGACTCGGCTTCGGGCATAAGAGATGTCGCCCTGATTGCCGTTTTGTATGGGGCAGGATTGCGCCGTGCTGAGGTCACCGAGTTGAATTTGGCGGATTATGTTCCCGACACAGGCAAATTGGTGGTACGTGGTAAGGGCCAGAAGGAAAGAATCGCATGGCTGAACGACGGGGCAAATGTGGTATTAGTAGAATGGCTGGCAGTACGGGGTGATGAGGATGGCCCGCTATTCTGGCACATCAATAAGGCCGATAAGTTAGTCAATCGTCGTCTGACCACGCAGGCGATTTTTCATATTTTACGCAAACGCGGGGATGAAGCGGGCCTGCGCGAATTTAGCCCCCATGACCTCCGTCGCACATTCGTAAGCGATTTATTGGATGCTGGCGCTGATATTGCGACGGTTGCACGTATGGCAGGCCACGCTAACATCCAAACCACTGCCCGGTATGACCGCCGACCGGAAGAAACTAAGCGCCGTGCTGCTGGTCTGTTGCATATCCCCTATCACAAAAAACGTCCCGAATAGTAGACAAGTCGCCTGTGGCTGAATAGCTCTCAGCCTGTTAAGATTGACGGCGTTTTCCTATCTATACAACACTGAAATCACATGCTCAAAAAACTGACGACTCTTGCCGTTCTCTATATTCTATTAGGCCAATATACTCCGCCGATTTCCGGATTAGCCAACGCTTCGGAAGCGATTAATCTCGGCACAATGGCGTTTTTGGGACAGGCACAAGATACCAATGCCGATGGCAAAATTGATCGTGGTGATTCGGCGGCAATCTATGTGGTGCCACAACAGATGAGCACGGGCGGTGATCTGCACTACATCGAGTTGACCTCACCCTATCAATATAACGTGCAGGCGATGGCATGGTCACCAACCCATAACGAAATTGCCTTTATCGCGTTTTTCCACGATTCAACTGAGCCGGATGGCCCATCCCCCAGTGACCCGGTAGGGATTTTTATTGTCTATCCTAGTTCGCATGGTGTTCTCTCTATTTTTGATGCACCATCGGGGACACGCATTTACAATTTGGACTGGTCAGCCGACGGGCAATTTTTGCTCTATACCGCCAAGCGTCCCGGTGATGATGGTCATGTGTACGTGGTCAATCGTGCCGGGGGTCAGGCGACGCGCATTACCCAAGATGGCACATTTGCCAGCCTCGCCCATTTTGTAAATCCGCCTACCGAATCCGCCGAATATCATCTCTTGGTGCAATCCGGTGCGTCGGACGTTTTACGTTCTGGGCGTATATCCAGCGTAGAACTGCGCCGTATCGGATTTTCCCCCGATCAAGGCACAACGTATGACGAAATCATTCAACTGCCATCCTTTGCCCAAAGCGACTTAGAGGCATGGCTCAGTGCTTTTTCAGTCAATCAAGATGATATCGCCCTGCAAATTGCTACCGGATCACCCCAAAACTACGATTGGGTGCTGAGTATTCAATTGGGGACATTGGTTTGGTCGGACAATCGGCCCGGTCTCGATAGTGCCAATCTGACCAATGCCAGCCCCACTGGATTAAATGCAGACAACATCCAATGGGGTGATGGATTTTTGACCTACACGGTTTCTCCCCACTATCCGGCCACCCAACCCGGCTCCGGTGTCTATATATATGATTTCAATGCTAAGATTTCTACCCCGCTGGATGCACTGAAAGATGCCACGGCCCTGCCGCTGCCGGGTAAGGTTGATGAACGCCGCTTTCTGATTATCCAGCAAAATCGAGTAGCTTTGATGGATGCTGTCACCAGTGAACCGACATCATTGTTTTCGATTGCGGGGAATGTGCTGGATATTCAGCTAGAACCGACCCGCCTCAAGCTAATCGCTTTTCACGCTTTTGATGTGGATACAAATCAAGATGGCCTTCTAAACGACCTTGATTATCCGAGCATTTGGGTGGTGGATGAGACCGGCAATCGGTTGTCGAGGCTAACAAGGGCAGACACCTATGATGTTGACCCGATTTGGGATCCAAGTGGCGAATGGATTGCTTTTACGACGATTGTGGATACTGATGGTGATGGAATTATCCGACCAGATGAGCGCCGTGTCATCGAAGTCATGCGATTGGACGGCACGCAGCGCCACCGCATTTCACCGATTGACCAAGAGACACTTGCCCCGTTTTGGAGTCTGGACGGGACACATCTGATATTTGCGGCCCGCACCTCGTCCGCTAGGCCCTATGTCACGTACAGTGTACCCGTCGGATTTGATGCGGCGGTATCGGCTTTTGGAACGCTACCAATCTGTATGGCAACCAGTACGACTGCGTTGAACGTGCGAACCGCGCCAATAGACGGCAGAGTAATCGGCGTTCTGGATACAGGCAACACGGCCCAAATCACCGGGGTCAATGGCAATCGAGAATGGCTACGCATCAACTTTGGGGGTGATTTTGCGTGGGTATCACGCGGGTACGTCACCGCCGATTGTTCCGATGAGATTATTGGGCAGTATCCGGTGGTGCTGGGCAATGAGCCTATCGAGCTAAATGATGGCCCAATTGTTTTGACAACCCCTGAAAGCAACAGCCGTCCTATCGTGATTACGCCGGATGGGATTGTGGTGGAAAACGGCGTTGGTCAACCCGGCCTGCTTGAAAACGAATCCACGACCTCCTTGAATTGGCTGACAACTGGCGAGATTTTTGGCTTGGTGGTCAAATGGCCCGCTCAAAATGAAATTATCGGGCTAATCAGTCGAGGGGATACACAAGGCGTTTTGTTACGGCGGATTCATCTAGCGTCCGGTGAAGTTACCGATGTTGACAGTGCATCACTCCCGCAAAACATCTCGTTTTTCGAGCCACTTGCCCCGTATGCTATCCCGGATTATCTGGCACTTGTCGCCTATATAGATTCCGATGCCGATGGCACAATTGAGCCTCTTTCCACTGTGCTAGATGCTCAAAGCGATCAGCGGGTGATTCTGGAATATGACCTCCGTAGCGGAGGCGTCCGTCAGTTATCGCCGTCAGACCAAAGTGCGTGGTCGCCGAATATGGAGATCAATGGGACGCGGTTGGTCTATCCCAATTATGTTGAAAGTGGCAAGGTTGGCATTGGATGGCTGTCAGTGGTAGACCCGACCACAAGCTATTTCAAATTAACGCCTGATACCCTATCGGCCTTTAATCCACGCTGGCAGCCCTAATGATAAAAATGACCCGATTTTTCACCCAACTGATTCAACGGCATGTTCGAGCATTCTTGCTGCAAGCCAATTTGGAGACATCGTCCCAGTCAAAAATTGTGATATGGGGTTTGGCGGTTATATATCTTGTTGGCCTGCTTGGTGTAGCAAAATTAAGCCAGCACCCGATTTGGCTTATCATCGGATTCCTATTCGCCCTCCAACCGCTACTGATTTATTCCAAACGGCGCATCATGCATAGTACGCTAATCGAAAGCCTTGCCCCTCTCACTATCGTTTATTTGATAGCGGCGGTGCGGGTTTTGTTAGCCATCAGCGAACGTTTGCAGAACGACACCACCGATTCATTGAGTGTGCCAGAGCCTTGGGGTCAGCGGCTTGATCTAAATGTGGCAATGGTTATCTGTGGTGTATGGGTGATACTGGCTCAACTACCCTTGATAGCACAGGCTTTCGGCAAATCACAAAAATGGCTGTGGCATACGGTTGGCATTATTCTGATCGGTACATCTATTTTATGGGCCGGACGGGTCTATTTGACGATTCGAGCACAGGGCGCAACTGCCAGTGATCCCTTTGCCTATATCCAGATGGCGGTAGATTTTGGCGACCATCAAACGCCTCGTCATGAATTTGAGCTTGCCCCATTTGTTGCAGATCACGAGTTGCCACTTGGTCCATTAGCCCATGTTGGTTATCTGTCCCCCGACCCTGATACTGGAAAATCCGCAACAGTTTGGCCTGTTGGATACTCGGTACTGATGGGCTTGGGGTATGCGATCGGCGGCGAACCGATTCTCTATTTATTTACCCCACTGATGGGTATTTTGACCTTATTCGTTACCACCCTGTTAGGTTATGAAATCTTGCAACGCTGGCCCATTGAAAAAAGGCTGGTGTCGGCGGGCATCGCAGCAATTTTGCTGGCAACCTCGTTTCAGCAAATTGAACGTCTGGTCGTGCCGATGGCGGATATTCCGGCGCAGATTTTCACTGTTTTGACCTTTGTCTTGGCCTTCCGTGCTATACGTGAACGAACCGCGCTATTTGCTGCCCTTGCGGGTATCTGCCTCGGTATCGCCTTTGCTGTGCGTTATACCCAAGTGTTGATTGGCCCGGTGGTGCTGTTGTTATTCGTGTTAGATTATGGGCAGACCCATTCCAAACGTAAACTGATCGAGGCCGTTTTGTGGTTTGGTGGTGCGGCGGCGTTGATGGCCCTGCCCGTGCTGTGGTATCACCATATGGCGTTTGGTGGCCCGTTTGAGGTAGGGTCGAAGGAATTGGGCCTATTCAATATCCGTTATGTGCCCGATACCGCCCAAGCCATGCTGCGAGATTTGTTGACCGAGCGCGAATTTTACTATCTATCACCCTTTGTTCTTTGGGGCATTATCCGATTATGGATGAGCTTTCGTCGTGAGACGATTACTCTCTTGGCGTGGTTGGTCATCATCACGGGTTTTCATTTGTTTTATGCTGCGCTCCGCCTGCGTGATCTGCTCCCGCAGTTTCCAATATTGGTGTTGGTAGCAGGAGTGGGGATTATAGACATGCTGTATCACGCGGCACGATTGTCCCGTTATCAAAATATTGGCAGAGTTGCGGTGGCATTTGGGATAGTCGTGTTGGTGTGGTTGCGTACCGATGACGCGATTCGCCTTGCCATCACCCCCACTTTTAACACCTTTGGATTACTGACGGCTGATCAGCGGGATGCCCTTGATGATTTGGAAAGCATCACCCCGCCTAATGCGATTGTGGTCGTCTCATTGAATAGTGGACCAGTGAGCCTGTATGCTAATCGAGAGACGGTGCGGCCTTACGAATGGTCAGACGAGGAATGGCTGACATTCATTCAAGTCGCCCTTGAATCAGGCTATCCACTTTATCTACTGCGCGATGGTTATGAGATGGAAGCGCCGCTACAATTGACCCGCACCCAATACGATGTAATGCCAGTTGGGACGTTCTTCCTGCCCTATTTCTACCCCGGCGCAGGCTCAATTAACCAGCAAGTTGAGTTGTATCAGATTATGTCGCGTCGTCTAATTGGCGATTCATGACAGGATACACAACCCTTATCTTGAAGGGTGTCAGTCGCTCGGCTATACTACACCGGATTTATCGGCCTATTGATTGATGCGAGGTCACTTGATCGAAACTTGGCGAATCGCGTGGGCGCGGTTCAATCTCATTGGAAAAATTATTGGCGAGGTACAGGGACGAATCATCGTCACCGTATTTTACTTCACGATTGTGGTGCCGTTTGGTATCGGTTCGCGTTTATTTACCGATCCGCTTCGTCGGCGTAGTTCGCAACCCGCTTGGTTAGATCGCCCTCCACTCCCCGAAGGGTTAGACGCGGCACGTCAGCAAGGATAACACATGTACATTTTAGGCATCTCCTGTTTTTATCACGATGCGGCGGCGGCCCTTATCAAAGATGGTCAAATTGTGGCTGCTGCAATGGAAGAACGTTTTACCCGCAAGAAGCATGACAACGACTTCCCGGCCAAAGCGATTGAATTTTGTCTCAAACAAGCAGGCATTACGGGCAAGGACCTTGATTATGCGGTGTTTTATGAAAAGCCCCTGCAAAAATTTGAGCGCATTTTGCTGACCACCCTGAATACGTTTCCGCAGTCCATGAATCTGTGGAGCGAGTCGGTGTTGGTTTGGCTAAAAGAAAAATTGTGGGTCAAAAGCATTATCACCAAAGAGGTCGGGATTCATCACGATAAGATCCTCTTTTGTGACCACCACATGAGCCATGCCGCCAGTGCGTTTTTTGCTAGTCCATTTAAGGAAGCGGCGGTCATGACGGTGGATGGCGTGGGTGAGTGGACAACCACCACACTTGGCACTGCCACCAGCTATTGGGAAGGCGATTCAACCGAGAATGGCAAGCCGACTCGCAATGAGATTAATCTGTTTAGTGAAGAACGTTTCCCCCATTCAATTGGGCTGCTCTATTCGACATTCACAGCCTTTCTGGGTTTCCGGGTCAATAATGGCGAATATAAAGTCATGGGTATGGCTCCGTATGGCACACCCCGCTATATGGACAAGATGGAAAAAGTGTTCCGCTTCAATCCCCAAGACGGCAGTTTCCACCTAAACCTAGATTATTTCGCCTTTCCCTACTCCACCAAGCAGAGTTTTAATAACAAATTCTTGGGATTGTTTGGCGAACCCCGTCCCGCTGAAGATGATTTCTTCACCATGATGACCAATCCCGAACGGGCCAGCGAAAAAGCGGCAATGGATCGCAACCAGCATTACGCCGATGTCGCCGCCAGCATCCAGCAGATTACGGAAGACGTATTAATCGCCATCGCCAAGCATCTGCATCAAAAGACTGGCATGAAAAAACTGGTTATGGCAGGTGGCGTGGCGCTCAATACCCGTGCCAATTACCGTATTTTGGCTGAAACCCCGTTTGACGAAATCTATATCCAACCTGCGGCAGGGGATGATGGTGGCGCGTTGGGTGCGGCGCTGTGGGCCTATCATCTGGTGCTGCAAAAACCCCGCAACTGGGTTATGCCCCATGCTTATTGGGGTCAAGCCTATAGCGATGCCGAATGTCGTCAATTCATGGAATCGAATGGCATTACCTATGAATCCTTTGAGGGTCACCCCGAAAAACTGATGGATGTGGTGGCTGAATCACTGACCCAGCGCAAAGTCATCGGCTTGCATCAGGGTGCTTTTGAATGGGGGCCGCGTGCGTTGGGCAATCGCAGTATCTTGGCCGATCCCCGCGACGACGCCATGAAAGAAGTCGTCAATACCAAGATCAAGTTCCGTGAACCCTTCCGCCCCTTTGCCCCCGTCATTTTGCGTGACCGTGCCGCCGAATATTTCGACTATCCTGAGGTCGAAAAACACGAAGCGCCGCGCTATATGCTGATGGTCAGCCCGGTTAAGCCTGATATGCAAGATAAAATTGCGGCTGTGTCACATATGGGTACAGGGCGTTTGCAGACCATCGAGCGCGAAACCAACCCGATTTATTATGGGATTATCGAGCGTTTCGGTCAGATTACGGGCGTGCCAGTGGTTTTGAATACGTCGTTTAATCTCCGGGGTGAGCCGATTGTCAATACCCCCCGTGAAGCGTATAACACATACCGCAACAGTGATATTGATATGCTGGTGCTGGGTTCATATCTGATTCGTAAGTGATCTGAGGGGTATTATGCGAGATTTTCTGCTCAAAATGGGTGTATTAGGTGAGATGCTGCGTTTCTTGTGGCGGCGTAAGCTCTATTGGCTGATTCCAATGGTGGTGACATTGCTGCTTTTTGGCGTCTTGATTGTCCTCAGCAGTTCCAGTGGCGCTGCCCCCTTTATTTATTCGCTGTGGTAGGCGGGAGCCATCCATGACTGATTTTGAGATAATGTTGTTAGTTGGATTAGGCTTTGGGCTGATGGTTGGCCCACTGACTGCGCGTAGTTCTATGCGCCGCGAAAAAATCTATGGAGGGATGCCCGCGAAGGGGTTACATCTACTGGCCTCTGGTATGTATGTTGCTACCCCAACGACTATCCTTACTGGGGTATTTGCTGGTGTTGGATTAAAAACTCTTTTCCCGCTGGCGCTGGTCTTGATATTTGGTAGTTTGGGCGTGCTGATGATTTTCGCCGCCTTTGAAAAGCAAGCCCGACCCGCAAGTGATGCTAAATCGGATCGCGGCTGGACGGCTGAGGATGCCCGTAAGTCGGGATTGTAGATTCTGATAGATGAAATGATGAAGGAGGACGAGTATGCAAGCTCGTCCTTTTTATTTATTGAGAGGTATCCAATAGGCCATTTTCTACAATGTAATCATGCAGGGTTTCGGCAAGGAGCCTGTTCCCCGACGCATCGAGGTGAAAATCCAGCGCATAATAAATGGTTTCACCGTTGCGGATGGCCTCTTGGAAAACAGGTAGCATATCAATACACCGCCAACCTTTTTCCTCGCATAGTGCCATCAGTATCCGACGGCTTTCCCCGATCTGATCAATATAGGCTTCACCGAGTTCATCTACCAGATATTCGGCGTAGGCTTCTTCTTTGGTTGGCAGCAACACCAAGAGTATCTCAGCGCCGATTTCGTGCCGAATAAAGCTGGCCCCCGCCTCATGCGCCTCGACATTGCGCTCCCAACCATATTGCGTCAGCGGATAAGTCATGCTAAATCCGGAGGGGTATTCATTCGTTGTGACCAACATATCCCGTCCATTGACCTCACGAGTGACGTAATGTTTGTAGGAACTGCTTGATTTGGGTGGGTCGAGCCATTTTTTGAGTAGAGTATAAACGGCTGAATACTGCGCCAGTCCGTTGGCATCGGGTATAGCATCTGGGCCGGGTGCGCCTTCCAATGTGCCTGTTTTGCCTTGAATATTGGCGAGTACATAATCATCGGATAGGTCATTTGGATACCACTGCCAAATGACTAGCTCCGGTTGCAGCGCAGGGCCAATATCCTCGATTAGTGCCAGCTGCCCAGTTGAACCCGTACCTGCTAACCCCGCATTGACCGAGTTCCAGCCATAGTCATTTTGCAGCCGCTGTACCCAGCAATCATTGACCTCTGTCCAACAAAATGTAAAGGAGTCGCCAAACGCTAAAACCTGTAAGGGCCATTGAGGGCCGTTGGTTCTTAAGCCAACGACATGCCCATCCCAAACAGTGCCTGTGCTAAAAGTAAATTTGGCATCCCGCCAGTGAATCAGATAATCCTTAATCCCCGGATCGAGTCTTGCCTGAAACCGATTGTCAATCACAAATGGAAAAGGTTGTACAAGGCGCTCCTCATTCCAAGGAACCCGCCGCACATGCTGAATATCTCCCTGCATAGAAGGAGGCAGGGAATCAAAACCGACCCGCACGAAAATTTCAATCATCAGAATACTGAATGCCAGACTAAAAAAGGTCAGGCTAAGCCCACCCAGAATCGAGCGTAACTTACTCGCCTTTTTAGGTTCAACGGCAGTCAGTAGGATGTTGTTTTCGATGTTTTCCGTTGTCACGTCTATTCCTCAGCTAATCTCACACAGCGGAAACCAACGAACCAATCCCGCCGATCGGGTGGAAATTTGAATCGGGTGGTCATACCGGCTGCAAAATCAATGTAACTACGAATCCCTCCTCGATAAACCCGCTGACTGGTGGTGTCGGCCATGTTCTCGCGCCCATCGTCGGCGTCATATGGATAGGGCCGATGGATGCTGCTGACCCATTCCCAGACATTCCCTGCCATATCCAAAGCGCCAACCCATGATACTCCGGCGGGTCGGCTGCCAACATCGGCGGTTTCATTCATCAACGTTCGGTCAAACACAAGATTTTCGTCAATCATCGTGTTACCCCAAGGGTACATCAGATTATCTGGCCCTCGGGCAGCATATTCCCATTCAGCTTCGGTCGGCAGTCGCCCGCCCCGGCTGGCACAGAAATCACGTGCTTCCGTCCACATCAAATTTTCGCGGGGCTGATTGGGCCGTTGACCATTACCGGTCGAGCCATATTGGGCATTGGTCACTTCCATGCGGTCAAGCCAGAAGGCATAATCGAAACAGATGGGATGAACGGGCACCTCATCGCGCCGACCGGCTTCATTACCCATAATGAAACAGCCGGGTGGAACGAGTACCATCTCAATGCCATTGAATTCTTGGGTAATGGGTGTCCAGTCTGAATTACGTGTTAGCGAACGAATAGGGGTTGGCGGAATTGCTGTCGGCGTGTAATTTTTTTCAGTGGAGTCGTCGTTGTTGTTTTTACTACAGGACAACAGAAATGCCGCCAGCAGGATAAGCATGACGGCCCATAGTTTCCGGTTCACTTTGAAATCACCTTATCTTTTCCAACGACAAAACACAAAGGATATATGTCACACGCGATTGTACCAAAATCGTCTTGTTTGGCTATCCCTATCAAAGCTAAAATCATATCTACATTAGATTTACCATCAGGAAAGCCAGAATGAAGCTCAAAATTGTTTTTCAGATTTTTGTCCTATTCGCTCTTTTGCTCCCTCTACCCAGTGCTGTTTATAGCCAAGATGCCCCACAGTATCAATGGGTTGAACTCATTGATATCTTCGATAACCCTCTTTATATTACGAATGCGGGGGATGGCTCTGGGCGCTTATTTGTGGTCGAGCAATATGGCTATGTAATGATCTTAGATCAAAATATGCAGTTGGTTCCAGAGCCGTTTCTGGATGTGACAGCCCAAATGCCGGGCGATGTCTCGCAGGGGGGATATACCGAACGAGGCTTAATTGGGTTAGTCTTTCATCCCAATTACAAAAACAACGGTATCTTTTTTGTCCACTATGTTCGGTATGACAACAAGGCCATCATTGAACGGTATCACGTATCTGCCGATAACCCGAATGTGGCTGACCCGACCAGTGCCACTGTAATTTTCAGCGCCGATGACCCCTTCCCCAATCACAACGGAGGCCAATTAGCCTTTGGGCCAGATGGGTATCTCTATTTCGGGATAGGTGACGGTGGCGATTTGGGTGATCCATTGGGCAATGGGCAGAACACAAAAGTCCCCTTTGGAAAAATCCTCCGGGTTGATGTCAACAATACCGACACCTATACTGTGCCCCCTGACAATCCCTTTATAGATAATCCGGATTACCTACCTGAAATCTGGGCACTTGGTTTTCGCAATCCTTGGCGTTTCAGTTTTGATCGCCTCACGGGTGATTTATATATCGGGGATGTGGGCGAAGCGATGTGGGAAGAAGTTGATTTTCAGCCTGCGGGGAGTCCCGGCGGGCAAAATTATGGCTGGAACGCTTATGAAGGCAACCACCCATTTTCGCTTACCACCCCCGTGCCGGAAGATATGACCCTCCCAATCGCCGAATATTCGCATAATGAGGGCTGTTCGGTCACGGGCGGTTATGTCTATCGGGGTCAAGCCATGCCGGAATTGCAGGGTCAATATTTTTTTGGGGATTACTGCAATGGCGGGGTATGGACAACCAGCCAAGCCGCTGATGGTACATGGGTAACGGTCAATTGGGGCTATCTAGGCCGTCAGATTAGCTCGTTCGGTGAAGATGAACAGGGCGAACTGTATATGGTGGATTATAAAGGGATTATCCTCCGACTCGAACAGGTCGAATAATGCTCAGGGGGCAGGCTGCTGCTGGGTAATGCAGTGGATATTGCCCCCACCCAACAAAATCTCACGCCCCGGTACACCCACCACGTGGCGTTCAGGGAAAAGCATCCGTAATTTTTCCAGCGCGGCGGCATCGTGGGGGTCGTCAAAAATCGGGGCGACGATTCCCCCAGTGGCAATATAAAAATTAATATATGATCCTGCCATACGCTGTCCGGCCCGACGGGGATGGCTACTCTCCAATAGATCAACTCCGCTACTTTCCGCTTCGGTAATATATAGCGGCCCCGGCTGATGAATTTTATGAACTTCAAGCCGTCGGCCCTGTGCATCGGTCGCGTGGTTCAATCGCTCCAGCGCATCGCACGATATTTCGTATTGGGGGTCGTTTATGTCGTTTGTCCATGTCAGGGCCACAGCCCCCGGTCGGACAAAACAGGCTAAATTATCAATATGCCCATCCGTTTCATCCAGATAGACACCTTGCCCCAACCAGATAATCTGCCGCACATTCAAATATTCCATCAATGTCTGCTCAATTTCGCCGCGTGAGAGCGATGGATTGCGGTTCGGATTTAACAAACATTCCTCGGTGACCAGTGCCGTCCCTTGACCATCCACATGAACCGCCCCGCCCTCTAAAATAAAGTCCGTTTTGTACCGATCTACCCACTCCATTCCGAGAATTTTTTGGGCGACCAAGTTATCTTGATCCCACGGGAAATAAAGACCACCGTTGAGTCCACCCCACCCGTTAAATTCCCAATCAATGCCGCGTATTTCGCCGGTGTCATTGATAACAAATGTCGGGCCAGTATCGCGCATCCATGCATCGTTTGAGGATATTTCGACGACTCGAATACGTGACGGCAGCATGGCACGGGCATTTTGAAATTGACGACCACTGACCCCAACGGTCACGGGTTCAAATTGGCTAATCGCGGCAGCAACCACCGTGAAAGCCCGTTGAGCAGGTTTTGCGCCGTCTCGCCAAGTGTCAGGTCGCTCAGGCCACAACATCCAGCAACCCGCGTGTGTTTCATATTCGGCAGGCATCCGAAAACCGTCGTGTTTGGGGGTATTGGGTAGTGTTCGAGACATAGAACCTCATGCTATGGAAGAATTGTAGTGCCACGCTACAATACACAATCTCAAAAATTATCGCCATAGTTGGGAGGACACAAGTTGATGCAAGCGATACGGGTCGCGTTGATTCAGGTCGGTTGGTTAGGCAACCGCGATGCTATGATGGAGCAGTATCGGCAGTTAATTGGTCGGGCAGTGTCGGTTGGCGCGGAATTGGTCTGCTTGCCAGAATTTTCGCTCTCACCCTATTTCGCCAATACTCGTGACCAAGCTGGTTTTGCATGGGCTGAACCCACTGTCGGCGGTGAATCTGAGCAGTTTTTTCGCCAACAAGCTGCCGAGCATGAAATTGCCCTGATAGGTAGCGTGTTTGAAAAAGCGGAGGATGGGCGCTATTTTGACACAGCAACTATTCATGGCCCAAGCGGGGATTTGATTGGAGCAACCCGCAAAATTCATATCCCATCAGGTGAAGGCTATAATGAAACCGACTTCTTTGAAGGTTGGGACGAATATCCCGTATTTGACATTGGGGCATTAAAAGTTGCTACCCCCACCTGCTATGACCAATGGTTTCCTGAACTGGCCCGTATCTACACCCTTAATGGCGCGGAATTCGTCTTTTATCCGACCGCGATTGGCTCTGAACCCACCGACCCCCATATTGACACTCAAAATTCGTGGGAAACGGTAATGCGTGGTCATGCTATCGCTAACGGCATTTTTGTTGGGGCAACGAATCGGATTGGACAAGAAGGCAGTGTCCGGTTTTATGGCAGCAGTTTCGTGTGTGACCCCACTGGTAAAATCTTGGCGCAGGCCGAACGTGATACGGTAGAGGTCGTCATTGCCGATCTCGAACCGTACTCCTTCACCCATTGGCGCGAACTGTTTCCCTTGCTGCGTCAACGCCGTCCTGCTATTTACCAGCGCATCACTAAAGCGTAACATAAGCCTAGAATGGGCCATGCAGTGATTTATACATGGCCCAACGGAGGATTAGGCGTCGCCCTCGTCAATGGCCGTTTTGGTGACCCGATAAATATCTTCGATGCTCGCCCCACGTGCTTTCTCGATACGGGCTAGTCGTTTTTGGAACTGCCCCATCGCATAATTGACGAAATCATCTTCGACTAAGCCAAATGGGATTACCTCGTAATGCGAAAATGCCTCATTGATGACTCCCAAGGCGGGCATCACAAGGCCATTCATCGTTTCTTCGACAACACCCCACAAGCCTTCGTTCTCGGCGATCAGGCGGGATAGAAGAAAGACCCCATAGGCGATGTGGCGTGACTCATCTTGTTTAAGATAGGCCACCCCTTTGCGCTGACCGGGCAGCAAATTATTCCGTTCCAGCGCGGTGACATAGGCATGATACCCCGTCTCCGCCAACATGCCTTCGACCACCATGTTATAGGTTGCCGAGGCACGCACTTGGGCTTCAGGGGATGAGTCGTGGGTTAAGCGTTGCAAGGCTTCGGGCAAGGCTTGATAAAACAAATAGCGATAATTGTCGGTGTGATAGTGGCTTAGATCACGCACTTCGCCTGTGACCTCTTCCAAAAATCGGCAGAAAAAATCAGTATGTTTGGCTTCTTCCCATAAAAAAGTTGTCAAATAGAGTTCTTCTTCAATGCGCCCTTCCTGTGCAATCACTTGGATTAGGGGCAGCAAATCCAATGTCACCGCCTCTTCGCCCGATTGGAACAAGGTGGTCAGGCGCAGAATGACATCTTTTTCGTCGGTGCTTAGGCGCTTCCAGTCTTCAATATCTTGGCTAAAGTCAATCTCACTAGGGTTCCAGATACCGAAACGCTTGGCTTTTTCAAACAGGTGCATGGGGGGTGTATCCCGGCGCAATCCGCGTGTGGTTGTCACAAAACTTTGGTGCATTTGACATTCCTTTGACTTATGGCGATACAGTACACTATTGTAGCGAATTCAGACAAAGGGAGAGGAATTTCGCTATGAAACGCATCGCGGTACTAACCAGCGGGGGAGATGCCCCCGGAATGAATGCAGCCATCCGCGCAGTTGTACGGTCGGCGATTGAGCGTGGTTGGGAAGCCTATGGGGTCAAAAATGGCTATATGGGCTTGATTGATGGCAATATCCGTCAATTAGGTCGGCGGGATGTTGGTGGCATTATGCAGCTAGGCGGTACGATGCTCGGCAGCGCCCGTTGCCCCGAATTTAAGACTGAGGAAGGCCGCCGAAAAGCGCTTCGATCGCTTAATGAAAAAGGCATTGAGGGCCTCGTGGTTATTGGTGGCAATGGCTCACAAACAGGCGCCCATGAAATACACAAGATGGGTATGCCGACAGTTGGGGTCGCCTCCACCATAGATAACGACCTTGTTGGTTCGGAAGTGACGATTGGGGTGGATACCGCCCTCAACATTGCGCTTGAAGCGATTGACCGCCTCAAGGTGACGGCATCATCTCATCAGCGGGCCTTTTTGGTCGAGGTGATGGGTCGTGACTGTGGTTATCTGGCACTTATGGCGGGTATCGCAGGTGGTGCTGAGGCGATTGTTTTACCCGAATTTGAAACCAACCCCGAAGCATTGGTTGAAGAACTACAAGACGCCTATCAACGGGGTAAAGCACACGCTTTAGTGGTGGTTGCCGAGGGTGCAAAGTATAATGCCAATGCCCTGATTCAATATTTTGAAGAACGCCGTCAAGAAATCGGCTTCGATGTCCGGGCGACCACGTTGGGGCATGTCCAGCGCGGTGGTACTCCGGGTGCATCTGACCGTTTGTTGGCGACCCGTTTGGGTGCAGCGGCGGTTGGGTACTTGTCCAATGGTAGTAGTGCCGGTGTCGTGTGTGGCTTAAATAAAGGCGAGATTACTGCGACGCCCTATGCTGAGGTGACAGGTCGGCACAAACCGCTTAGCCCCGAAATGCTCGAACTAGCTCAGATTATGGCCCGGTAGTTGGCAGATAGGATTTCGACTTTGCCAGAAGATTTTGTCTTACTGCTCATGGTTGGCTTGGTTGCGGGGTTATTATCAGGCATGTTTGGAATTGGCGGGGGCATCGTGATTGTTCCCGCCCTGATTACCTTTCTTGCCTTTGAGCCTGTAGGTGCTATTAGTACGTCGCTGGTAGCATTGCTGCTGCCAGTTGGTATTTTTGCGGTGATGGCCTATCAGCGGGCAGGTCATTTTGATTGGCGGGCCTCGGTGCTACTGGCCCTCGGTATTGTGTCAACGGTGTGGATCGGCGCTCAATTAGCTTTGAGTTTACCAAGTGATACGTTGAAACAGGTCTATGGTGTATTCCTGATTATCATGGGTTGGCGCTTCTTGCAGCCGCGCAAAGTATGGCGTGATTTTCGAGCCAAATCCTCTACGCCTGCCGCCGATGTGCCGAATCCTGTGCTGGATTCCAAACCTGCCAATTCCGCAACCCAACAATGGTATGTAATTTTGCTAATCGGCCTTCTCGCAGGTGTTGCATCCGGTCTATTTGGGATTGGTGGCGGCATCATTATCGTTCCGGTATTGGTCGGCGTGCTGCAATATGAGCAGAAACGTGCCACTGGTATTTCATTAGGGGCATTGTTATTACCTGTCGGCCTGCCTGCGGTTATTACCTACTATGAAGCGGGTGAACTCGACATTCCTACTGCCATTCCGGTCGCTATTGGCTTGGTAATAGGCGCACTTGGCGGGGCAAAAATCGCGTTGGGTCTGCCGTCGGCGCGGGTACGTCAGTTATACGGCGTTTTCATTTTGCTAATCGGCCTACGTTTTGTCTTAGGATATTAAAAGGACGGGGTGATTTCGCCCCGTCCTTTTTGTTTTAGTTCAAGCTATTCGCCTGCAAGGGCTTCGTCGTGCCGATGCATTGCCTGAAGGAATGGCTTGGTCAATTCAGCAATAACGGTGGGGAACAGCAGTAATGGGATTAGGATAACCCAATGTGATCCGTTTAACAGTGTCGTATCAAAGATGTCCCGCAGGAAGGGAATGTAAAGAACCAGAATTAGTCCCAAGCCAGATGACAGTACGGCATACTGCATGTACTTGTTACTGAACACCCCGATTTTGAAAATGGAGAACACCTCAGACCGGGTGCTATAGGCACGCGCTAGTTGGGCCGCTGACAGGGTGACAAAAGCCATCGTTCGTCCGAGGGCTTCGCTGGTTTCTTTGACAAACCCGATTTCAATATCGCCCCGGCCAATTGCAAAGGCCAGCAAGGTGACAGCAGTCATGACAATCGTCTGAATAATCATCCCGATGACCATATCCTTGTTCACGATCGGTTCATCCGGCGAACGCGGAGGACGAGACATAATATCGGGGTCGCCTTTTTCGACACCGAGCGCCAATGCCGGAGCGCCGTCAGTAATCAGATTAAGCCATAGCAGTTGAATTGCCGTCAACGGGGTAGGCCAACCAGCCAAGGTCGCAAGGAAGATGACGCAGATTTCTGCCAGATTGCAGCTGAGCAGGAAATAGACAAATTTGCGGATGTTGGCATAAATCACACGCCCTTGTTCGACCGCCGAGACGATACTTGCGTAGTTGTCGTCGGTCAAAATCATATCGGCGCTTTCTTTGCTGACATCCGTGCCCGTGATACCCATTGCCACCCCGATACTGGCACGCTTAAGGGCTGGCGCATCATTCACGCCGTCCCCCGTCATAGCGACAATGTGATTGCGCCGACGGAAGGCCTCGACAATACGGACTTTGTGCGACGGTGAGACACGGGCGAATGCATCAGTTGTGTCTACCTTGCGATCTAGTTCTTCATCTGACATCTTCTCAAGTTCAGCACCACTAATGACCTCACCCCCCGGACGCAGCAGGCCAATCTCTTTGGCAATAGCGCGTGCGGTGTCGGCATAGTCGCCCGTTACCATCACCGTGCGGATACCGGCACTGCGGGCTTTTGCAATGGCGGCCCCAACTTCAGGTCGTGCCGGGTCTAATAGTGCGACTAACCCGACCAATTCCATATCGTTTTCGATGGTGTCGGGCGTGATTTCAGTGGGCATATTAGGGCCAAGTCGTTTCTGGGCAACGGCCAATACGCGGAAGGCCTCGGCTGCTAATTGCGTATTCACAGTTAGGATATTCTGACGACGTTCAGGGGTGATCAGAACTGGTTGCCCATTTTCAAAAATGGTAGCACAGCGGGCAATCAAAATATCGGGTGCGCCCTTGATAAACGCTAGGTATTCGCCGTCTGGCATTTTGTGAATTGTACTCATGCGCTTCCGGTCAGAATCGAATGGGATTTCCGCGACACGTGGATTTCCACCCTCGGCATCCGTTCGCCATACGCCCGCCTTAGCTGCAACGACAACCAATGCGCCTTCGGTGGGGTCGCCAATCATGCGATAGCCCGTTGGGGAACTTGTGTCTTTTTCAAGTCGGGCATCGCTTGCCAAAAGCCCACCCAGCAGCAGGCGCATAATTTCGACTCGTTCATTGGGGGCTTGGATGTCTTTCTCAACCCGAAAATCACCATGCACTGCATAGCCTTCACCCGTGACATCGAAATGATAGCCCGCCACATACAGTTTAGCGGCGGTCATCTGATTTTGCGTCAACGTACCTGTTTTATCCGAGCAGATAGCGGTGGCACTGCCTAGTGTCTCGACAGCAGGAAGGCGGCGAATTAGGGCATTCCGTTTGATCATTTCGCGCATCCCGATGGCGAGATTGATCGTCACAACGGCGGGCAAACCCTCCGGCACAGCGGCAATGGCTAACGAAATGGCGATAATGAAACTTTCTTGGAGCGAATCAACTAGTTCAAGCCCCTTACGCATGTCCTGAATTGCGCCAACAATGAACACCAAGCCGCAGATAATCAAGGCCGATATACTGAGCATCTTGCCTAGTTCGTCCAGCCGGCGTTGTAGGGGTGTTTCTTCTTCCTCAGTAGATTGCAGAGCATCCGCAATCTTGCCGATCTCGGTCTTCATGCCAGTCCCAGTGACTATCCCTTTGCCTCGACCATATGTGGCAATTGTCCCCATATAAGCCATGTTGTGGCGATCCCCAATGACGGCGTCTTCGGATGCAATCTCTTCGGCCCGTTTGCTTACCGGTACGGATTCACCTGTCAGTGAGGCCTCTTCAATACTTAGGTTGACCGTAGTTACCAGTCGCAAATCTGCCGGAATGTAATCGCCTGCTTCAAGCAGTACCACGTCGCCGGGTACAAGTTCTCGTGCTGGGATAGCCTCGGTATGACCTTCGCGCATCACTTTAGCGTTGGGTGCAGCGAGTTTTTTCAAAGCACTGAGTGCTTGTTCGGCTCGCCCTTCTTGAACGACTCCCAAGGTAGCATTCAAGATCACGATTGCCATAATCGCAACGGCCTCAATTTCATCCCCCAATGCAAACGAGACCACTGCGGCGAACAATAAGATGTAAATTACAAAATTATTGAACTGATTTAACAACTGTTGCCAAAAACCCGGTCTTTCGGCTTCGATGAGTTCGTTCGGGCCGTACTGCGCCAATCGGCTGGCAACTTCACTTTTGGCAAGACCATTTTCAGGGTCTGTCTCCAACTGACTTAGCACTTCAGGGGGTGGCATGGTATGCCACGCGGTCTCAGACATTCGACATCCTTTTGGTTGATTACTATGCACTTGAGGAATGAATCAATGTATTGGACTCTATTGTAACGATCGTAGTCCCATACGCCACTCGGTTATTTGTTCTAATCAGGGGTTAGCGATAATATCATGCTTTATTGTGGATTACACCCCCCTATAAGTCAGGGGCGCATGGGAGGTCTTGGCTGTGCGGCTATTTTTGGAAGGCCCGGCGGGTACTGGTAAAACGACCTATGCCATTGAGTATCTACATCGTCTTTTACAAGAGGGAGTCCGTCCAGAATCTATCCTTGTGCTTGTCCCCCAGCGCACATTGGGAAGACCCTATCAACTTGCTGCTGTGAACCCAAATTGGCCTGATGCGGCAGGCGTGGATGTGGTTACGTTCGGTGGTTTGGCGCGACGGGGTATTCAGCTTTTTTGGCCCGAAATTGCGACCCCGGCTGGTTTTTCAAACGCCGTAGGCTATGAACCGATTTTCCTGACGATTGAGACCGCCCAATACTATATGGCGCGTTTTATTGATCGTGCGGTAGACCAAGCGCTATTTGATAGTATCAATGTGGCGCGTCCCCGGTTGATTGCCCAAGCATTAGATAACCTCTCCAAAGCCGCCATCAACGAATTTTCGCTGGATGATGTGGCGCTACGCTTATCACGTGCATGGAGTGGACATTCCAGTCGTCTCGCTATCTATCAAACGTGGCTAGAGGTAGCTCGTGAGTTTCGCCAGCATTGTCTGGACAATAACCTGTTAGATTTCTCGCTGCAATTGGATGTGTTCAACGACCAACTGTTACATAACTCGCTGTATCAGTCCTACCTAAACCAGACTTATCGCCATCTCATCGCGGATAATCTCGAAGAGAATTTCCCGGTGACATTGGATTTTATTGAAGCGCGGATGCCCGAACTCGAAAGCACACTGTTGGTCATGGATAGTGACGCGGGTTATCGGGTATTTTTGGGGGCTGAACCACTCCAAGCCGCCGAATTGCAGACGTCATGCGACAGCCACGAATTGTGGACGGCTTCGCATGTCCAAAGTGAATCGCTACAATCGTTGTCTGCTGCATTGGAAAATGTTTTTGCCGACGATGATTTAGACAATGTGGCGCTACCCGAACTTGACCCCTCGCCCATGACCGCGTTCGCCTATGACTTTCGCACGTTTTATCCCCAAATGTTGAATTGGGCCTGCGATGAAGCAGTACGATTGGTGGAGTCGGGGATTGAGCCACGCCAGATTGTCCTTTTAGCTCCCTATCTCAACGATTCGCTGCGTTTTACTGTTATGAATCGGTTGCAGGCGGCGGGGATTCCAGTGGTATCGCATCGCCCATCACGCGCCATTCGGGATGAGCCAGCGGCGCGGGCCATGTTAACTCTAATGGCATTAGTCAATCAGCCTGCCGACCAGCTTCCCCCGGCCCTAGATATTGCCGACGCGCTGGTACAGGCGATCGCTGATCTCGACCCTATACGCGGTCGGTTGTTGGCGGATGTGGTCTATGGCACGACGGGACGCAGTGAAGTCGGCTCATTCGATACCATCCAGCAGGCTATGCAAAGTCGCATTACCTATACCGTTGGCGAACGTTATGAGCGTCTCCGCCTGTGGATAATGGAGCAGCGCGAAACCGTTGCCGGGACTCCACCTGACCATTTTTTACGCCGCTTTTTTGGTGACGTGTTATCACAACCCGGGTTCGGATTCCACTCCCATTTGGACGCGGGTACAATCGCCGCGCAGATGGTTGAATCGGCCCAGCAATTTCGCCGTGTCTTGTATCCTGAAGGCACGGACGATTGGTCATCGGTCTGGGTTGAATATCGCACATTGGTCAGCGAAGGTTTGTTAGCAGCCCTGCATGAAGAAAGCTGGCACAAGGAAGAAACCAACGCCGTATTTATCGCCCCGGCCTACACGTATCTGATGCGTAATCGGCCAGTGGATTATCAATTCTGGCTGGATGTTGGTAGTGCGGCGTGGTCAGAGCGCCTCGATCAACCCATCACTCACCCATATGTCCTGCGTCGTTCTTATGAAATAGATAAGGCGTGGTTGGATGAGGACGAATTTCAAGCGGAATGGGCCATGCTGCGTAAGTTAATCCTCGGCCTGACGCGGCGCTGTGGTCAAAAGTTGTATCTTGCCATCGCGGATTTAGGTGAACAGGGTTTTGAACAACGCGGCCCTCTGCTGCGTGTGTTTCAGCAGATTTTACGTTTATATGGCACAACAGGAGCATCGGCGTGAACGATACCCCTTTTAAATTTCGCGCTTCACAGTTCGACATCATCAGCTATTCGCGGGGTTTGATGGGTGTTGCCGCAGTTCCCGGTTCAGGCAAAACCTTTACATTGTCCCATCTCGCCGCCGCCCTAGTTCATAAATTGAGCAATCGCCGAGCCGGACGTGACCAAGAAGTCCTGATTGTGACCTTTGCCAATGCCGCGGTCAACAGCTTTAAGAGTCGCATCGCTGCTATTCTCGAACAAGAGCGCGGCCTACTACCTTATACAGGCTATCGTGTGCGTACCTTGCACGGCTTGGCCCATGATATTGTGCGGGAACGACCCTCATTAGTGGGTCTGGCGGAAGATTTCCGTATCGTGGATGACCGGGTGGCCTATGCGATTCGGCGTGACACCGTGACGGCCCATTATGCCGAATGGCGCGAACGTCTGCGTTGGATTTTGTCAGAAGAAGTTGAGGAACGTTACGAGAAGGTCGTATTAAAAAAAGATCTACCCGAACTCCTGATAGATTTGGCTGATCGGTTCATCAGCCGCGCCAAAGAAATGCAGGTTGCCCCCGAAGATTTGGCGATTGCTCTCGAAAATCAGGACGACGTATTTGATTTATCCCGTTTTGCCACCGCCGTCTATCAAGATTACCAGCGCAGTTTGGCCTATCGCGGTGCGGTAGATTTTCAAGATTTGGTTCGCCTTGCCCTGACGGCTCTCCAAAGTGACCAGCAGTTTTTGGAGCGCCTACAAGACCGCTGGCCCTATATTCTGGAAGATGAGGCCCAGGATAGCAGTCTGCTCCAAGAAAGAATGCTGTGGTTGCTGACAGGCGGCAAAAATTGGGTGCGCGTGGGTGACCCCAATCAGGCCATCAACACCACCTTTACAAGCGCCAATCCGCAGTTTCTACGCAATTTTCTCGCCAATCCTGATGTCAAAGACCGCCCATTACATACATCGGGCCGTTCGTCGCGCAAGATCATCGGGCTGGCAAATGAGTTGGTGCGCTGGACAACCGACCAACATCCGGTTATGGAATTACGCAGTGCCTTTTATCCCCAAGACATTCAACCAACCGAACCGGGGGATATTCAGGCAAACCCATCTGACTCGGCTTCGACCTTATACATCTATCCCTTTGACCGCCGCCTCAATCCTGATGATGAACTGAAGGTGGTGGTGTCATCCCTGCAAAAGTGGCTGCCCGAAAACCCCGATAAAACCGTCGCCGTCCTCGTGCCGGAAAATAGTCGCGGCTTTCAGTTAACCCAACTGCTGCAAGAGGCTGGTTTGCCCTATGAGGAACTTCTCCGCAGCACCACCGAAACCCGTGCAGCGGCTGGCTTATTGCGTTCAGCCTTACTCTATCTCTCCAATCCGCGCAGCAGCCCCTTGTTGGCGTCCGTCTACCGTGATGTTTGGGTTCCGCTGCATTTCGATACCGAAGAATTGGAGGACACCGAAGGCCCAGTCGTCCAAATCCAAAAAGCCCTGCATCGTCACAAACAGCCGGAGGACTTTATTTGGCCCGTCGGTGGAGATTGGACACTCGCGCTGGATTTGGAACTCCCCGAAGATTACCACGACAACCTTGATGCGTTTATCACCCTGATCCGTCGCTGGCTATCGGCGCTTAGTCTACCGATTGACCAACTGCTGCTGACGATTGGGCAAGACCTGTTTACCGACGTAACCGATATTGCCTTGACCTATAAAATCGCGGTCGTCATGCGTGGCATTGCTCAAGCGAATCCGACATGGCGCTTGCCCGACCTTGCCGAAGAACTCCGCCAGATTAGCGAAAACCAGCGCAAGTTCATCGGGTTTGATGATGCCGAAACGGGTTATGCCCCCAAAGAGGGTGTTATCACCGTCAGCACCATGCACGCCGCCAAAGGACTGGAATGGGATCGAGTCTATCTGATGGCGGTCAATAATTACAGCTTCCCCTCGGCATTGGATTATGAAGAATTTCTCGGTGAAAAGCGCTTCATCCGCGATAATCTCAATCTTGATGCAGAAGTCTTGGCCCAGTTGGATGCCCTGATTAAACATCGCCCCGACCGCTACCAACCCGGCCCAGCATCGCAACAAGCTCGCATTGATTATGCCGCCGAACGTCTGCGTTTATTGTATGTTGGCATTACCCGCGCCAAATCGGATTTGAGCATTACATGGAATGTGGGACGTTTCTGGGAACGCGGTGGTAATTTTGTCAAGCAACCTGCCGTCCCGCTGTATCATCTGCGTGAGGTCATCAATGGCTAATACTCTGCAATTTCCACCGGATTTCCATTACACCCAATCACGCCTACAAGATTTTGTGGAGTGTCCGCGTCGGTTTCAACTTGCCCATATCCAGAATCAGCGTTGGCCCTCGCCACTGGCCGAGCCGCAGTCGGATGTCGAAAAGGCGCTAGATCGTGGTGCAAGATTTCATCAGATGGTACAGCGGCATCAACTGGGTATGTCACTGGCGACCTTGCAAGCCAGTGTAGCCAACGACCCGACACTAGGCACATGGTTGCGGCGCTATCAGGATATTTTCACCGGACTCGGCTCATTTGAAAAAACATGGCCGGAGGTGTCACTTTCGACCACCGTCGCCGACTTCTCAGTCTTGGCAAAATTTGACCTCATTACCCTGCAAGGCAATACGGTCATGGCGCTGGATTGGAAAACAGGCCGCCATCCCGACCCGGTTCGATTGGGCCAGCGGATGCAAACCATCGTCTATCTGTTGGTGCTCTATCGGGAAGTGGCTCGTTTGGTAGGACGACCCATCGAAAAAATGGCCCTCCAATATATCCAAATTCCGACGGGAGATACCCGCCTGTTTTCGGTGGATGAAAACTCGGTTGCCTTATATGAAAGCCATATCCGTGCCGTGATCGAAGCCGTCCAAACCTCGGATTTTGCTCTAACCGAAGATGTCACTCGCTGCCGATTTTGCCTATATCGTGGCCTATGTGGTCGCGGCCAAAGTTCCTCGGTCATGCCCGATGAAGCTGACCTAGAGGATTATTGGGGGCTGGGTGAAACTGCAAGCAATCCTTCAATTGTGGAGTTTTAGCCGATGCCTAATGTAGAATGGCGCTACAGCCGTGATTTCACCATCGCTCCGCTACCAGAATTGAACTGGGAGCTTCCCGGAGGCCCATTACCCGGCGAACTCCTCACTCTGCTGTTCGAGCGCGGCATCAGGACGCCCGAAAGTGCCACTGCCTTCCTATCTCCTGAACATTATGTCCCTGCCATACCCTCCGAATTGCCTTATTTGGATAAGGCTGTTGGATACCTGAAAAAACTTGTAACTCAGGGCGATAAACGGGTATTAATTTGGGGAGATTTTGACGTAGACGGGCAGACGGCGACGGCATTATGGGTTGAAGGGCTACGTCGTTTGGGCTTAATTGTCGAATACCATATCCCAGCACGGCAATCGGATTCACACGGCGTCCATCTTCATCGCTTAAAACCGCTTATTGAAGCCATAAAACCGGACTTGCTGCTCATTTGCGATACAGGTTCAACCGCTAACGACGCGGTAGATTACGCTAATACACAAGGCGTCCCGGTCATTATCGCCGATCATCACGAGATTCTGCCTGATTTACCCAAGGCCCATGCACTGGTAAATGTCCATCAACTCCCGCGTGAAGATCACCCCCTATATACGTTGTCCGGGGTTGGTGTAAGTTATCTCGTCCTTACAGCGCTCTATGATGCGTTGGGGCGTGGCGGTGAGGCCAGCCGCTTTCTTGACCTAGTGGCCCTCGGCTTGGTTGCCGATGTCGTCCCCTTAATCCGCGACACTCGTTATCTGCTGCAATTGGGGCTACGCGCTGCCCATCAAACCCAACGAGTTGGCCTATTGGCCTTATGTGAACAATTACAGCTTCTGCCCTCAACCCTGAGTTCCACTGATATTGGTTTTCGCATCGCCCCACCCCTGAATGCGCTGGGTCGATTGGATGACGCACGCAAATCCGTCGAATTATTGACGACCAGTGACCACACCACGGCCCAAATTCTGGCGGCACAGGCGGACGGCTTCAATCGTCAGCGGCGCAATTTGACTCGACAAACATTAGAGGCTGCGCAGGCGCAAATTCAGGCTGATCCCTCACTGTTGGAATGGGAAGCGCTGGTACTCAGCAGCCCCAATTGGCATAGTGGTGTTGTGGGTATCGTTGCCAGCCAACTTGCCGAGCAATATCACAAACCCGTCGCGCTGTTGGTCAGTTCCGAAGAAGGTATTGCACGCGGCTCTGTGCGCGGCGCTCCCGGCTATTCTGTTGGTGAGGCTCTGACGCGGGTATCCGATATTCTCGAAAACTATGGTGGACATGAAGGTGCGGGTGGCTTAGGCATTCAAGCGGAACACCTGCCCATGCTGCGCCGCCGTCTATCCCATGCCTTTACTGCGACCAAAAAACCCACTCCGCCGCCAAGTCTGCTAATTGATGGTCTGTTGGATTTGGAGCAGCTAACCCTCGATTTTGGCTATCAATTGCAGCGCCTTGCTCCTTTTGGACAGGGTAACCCAATGCCCCACTTTTGCTCGCGTGATCTTGCCCTCGTCAGTACCGCCAAACTCGGCGCGGACAGTCAACACCGCCGCCTGACGATTGAAAACCGCGCCGGGAATCGGCAGACCGTTTTGTGGTGGAACAGCGCCGATCTGCCTCTGCCCGAAGGTCGTTTCGATTTGGCTTATACACTGGATGTCACCACCTATAAGGGCGAGCGTCAGTTGCAGATAGTTTTGGAAGATTGGGTGCAAATCGAAGCCCCCGCCCTCTCAACTTATCTACCACCAGAAATTATTGATTGTCGCGCTGATGCCCCCGCCGATGTAGTGGCACGTGTTCGAATAGATACACCGGATGCCCAAATTTGGGCCGAGGGCTTTCCAAAATCCCAATCTCCCGGCCTGCCATTAAGCGAACTGCTGCCTGCTGAAGCGTTAGTGATTTTGACTGCCCCCCCTACCCCCGAACGACTAGCCGAGGCGATTGAGAAACTGCAACCGCGTCGGGTCTATTGGGTGGCGGCACCGCCTCCCCTGACTAGCCTTGAAGCGTATTTGGATTTGCTCGGCAAGCTAATGGACGTTGTGATGACACAGCAGGATGGGCAAGCCTCCGTCGTCCAATTGGTGGAGCGACTTGGACAATCCCCTGCCGTGATTCGACTTGGCCTCGAATATCTTGCTACATCGGGGTTGTTCGGAGTGCAGATCGGCTCGCGTGGCAAAATCACCCTGACGGCGAGTCCACAACCCTCTGGTGACAAAACCAGTCTCTATCAGCGGTTGAAACTCGCATGGAACGAGTCAGCCGCCTATCGAACTTATTTGCAACGGGTTGACCCCCAAAATCTTCTGTAAATTTAAACAACGATGGCTGTCTATCCTGTACCCAAAGAACGTATCCGTATTGAATACCTCGTGTCCAATTCACGCTTTTATGGCACGATTGGTCGCGCCGACACTGTTGAACAGGCCAAAGCCTTTATTCAAGCCGTCCGCGATGAAATGCCGGGGGCTACCCATCATGTCTATGCCTTCAAAATCGGTTTTGGGGGAAGTGTTACTGAGGGGATGAGTGATGATGGTGAACCTTCTGGCACGGCTGGCCCACCTGCTCTTGCAGTGATTCGTGGCGCGAACGTGGGCGATGTGGTATTGGTCATCACGCGCTATTTTGGCGGCACAAAACTAGGTACGGGTGGTTTGGTTCACGCCTATGGGCAAACTGCCCGTGAAGCCGTCGCGGCCCTGCCCACCGAACTCAAAATTACCCGCCGCATCATCGGGGTTGAAATTCCCTATCCCCTTTATGAACGGGTCAAGATTCTCGTCGGTCATTATGACTGCCAGCTGGAATCTGAGGATTTTGGCACCGAAATCTTGCTTATTCTGCGTATCGCCGAGCACGATCTAGCCCCATTCACCGATGCCCTGCGCGAACTTACCGCCGGACGGATTGCCCCAATGCTGCTTGACGATTGACCCAGCAAAATTTCTTATATTGCTCCTATCTTGCTCATAACTTGTTCCTACACAGCGGCGCTATGCTAAAGACGTAAACGAATTTGAATACTATCTCATAGAGAAATCTTGGAGGTACTGTATGAACAAGATTGCCCGTTGGAATCCAATTCGTGACATGATGACCATGCAAAGCGCCCTTGACCGTCTGTTTGATGAGACATGGAGTCCATTTGAAGGCCGTCTTAGCGACTTCAGGTTGGCAATTGATGTTGACGAAAACGATCTGCACTACGTCGTCAAGACTGACCTACCCGGTGTCCAAGCAGAAAATATCCATGTTCAGATGAATGGGGATTACCTGAGCATTGAAGCGGAACTACCTGAACAGGTCGAGGAGAAAAAAGAAGGTCGGACACTGATGAAAGAACGCCGCTATGGAAAATTCAGCCGCCGCATCCATATTCCGCAGCCAATCAAAGCTGACGATGTCGAAGCTAACTTTGAAAACGGCGTGCTGACTTTGACCCTACCAAAATCGCCCGAAGTGCAACCTCGCCAAATCACCATCAAGAGTGGCAACGGTAAGAAGTAGCTCAGACTGTTTCTGAGAGGCGGAGCATCGAACCAACGACATAATCTCTCCGCCTCTTTTCATTTTCCTCTACAGCGGCCCTACATCTTCTACTGTTAACGTGATTGCTGCACCCTCGGCCCGACAGATAGGTGTTTTTCGTTCCGCCAACAATCCCACCAACCGCGCCGCTGTCACTGGCCCATCACACCGCTGGTAACTTGCCTGAATCCGCTGGGCCGCCGCCCGATAGGATGGCTTATTCAAAATCGCTTCAATAGATTGACGCAGTCGGCGGGGTGTCGCCTCGCGGGGCCGCATCCGAATCCCGGCTCCGCTTGCCTTAACTCTCCCAGCAGATTCCGGCTGGTCGGCACTGTTTGGAATGACCACCAGTGGGAGTCCATGTAGCAGTGTCTCCGTTACCGTATTATTGCCACCGTGACTGACAACCGCCTGTACTTTATCTAACAAGGCAAGCTGTGGTACAAAATTTCGCACCAGTACATTCGGCGGGGCATCCGCATATTTTCGGGCGTCCCCTTCCCTGCCAATTGCCATGACCATTTTCCAGTCCGCACCGCGTGCCGCCTCCAGCGCATTTCGAAAAATATCTGTCCCGTCCACAATCGTGCCCATTGAAACATACACTGTAGGGCGTCCATCATCCAACCATGCCCAATCAAAATCATCATGAACTTCGCCACGTTCACTGGTGGTCACTGGCCCGATATACATCATGTAGGCTGGGACGGCGCGGCGTGGGTATTCATATGCCTCTGTAGTTGGTATAAGTGCCAGATAAGGCGAATGGGCCAACATCGCCCCGTGTGCTGATGGTAGTCCATAATAATGGCGAACACGGTTCACGATTCGATCATAGCGCCACAGCACCGCACGCATCCCTATTCGATAGATGGGCCATAACCATCGTCGCATATTGCTCTCTGGATACCAATCCACACCCATCCCATAGGGAGGCGCGTCCGGTGAAACATAAGTATTCACGATGGCACAATAGCTGGCGTAGGGAATCTGACAAACCTCGGCTGCGATTGGGCCAGCGTATAGATTTAAGTCCGTCAGCAAAATATCTGCCTGAAAATCTTCGATATATTGCATCAATGCCGCTGTGAGTTCCGCAAGGTGCATAAAGAAATACGATTGGGGTGGATGGCGCTTGATCTGTGACAACCATCCCGCTGGTCTACGCAGATACTCCAATGCCTTCGCAATCGCCCCTACTGGATAGGGCATGATCAGCGGTTCAAGACCTGCTCGTTGGAGTTGTGGGTGATAGGAATTATCGGTTGCGACCCGAATTTGATGCCCTTCGTGTTGAAGTGCCTGTGCAATAGCTATCATCGGATTTACATGCCCAGACGCAGGCAATACGCTAATCAAGATTTTCGCCATTCGTCTCCCTTTCAATTGACAGGTATCCAGACCCGCAATACACTCTGTTGGGACAAACGCCGGAGGATACCACACGCATGTCTGATGTGTTATTGGGTCAAACTATTGCAAGCCATTATCGCTTTGATGCACATATGGGGGAAGGCACTTTTGCCAGAGTCTATCGTGTGCATGATATTCGACGAAGTGTTGATTTAGCAGCGAAGGTACTACGCCCTGAGATTGCTCATGACCCTCATCTGGTGAGGCGTTTCCGACGTGAGGGTGAAGTCTTATCTCGTCTCCAGCATCCGAATATCGTCCGCTATTATGATCTCATCGAAGCTGAAGACCTTGTGTTCATTTTAATGGATTATGTTCCGGGTGAGACGTTGCAAACTACCCTGTATAATCTAGGCCGTCCTCTCACTCCTTATGAATCACTCGAATTCCTGAAGCCACTCACTGCTGCTCTCAATTTTGCCCACAACGAAAATGTCATTCATCGTGACCTAAAACCTGCCAACATACTTCTGCATCGTAATGGGTCATTGTTCGTGACCGATTTTGGGATTGCACGATTGCTGGATGACCCCGGTATGCTTTCGACACTAGGCCTAGCTATGGGTACTCCCATTTATATGGCCCCAGAGCAGATTCTAGATGAAGGCATCACCGCTGCTACCGATATATACTCACTTGGTGTCATCCTCTATCAGATTCTTACGGGTCTTGTTCCGTTTGGTGGACAGCATCCGGCTACTCAGGGGGCAACGGTTTCGGAGAAGATCACTTATGAACATCTCTACATTGCCCCTGCTCCCATGCGACGCCATGAGGCCCGTATACCGGATGCAGTAGATGAAGTAGTATTGCAATGCCTTTCCAAAAAACCGAGCAGTCGTCCAAAATCTGCTCGAACGGTTTATGAGGCAATGGCCGAGGCATTAGGTGCACCTCCACTTGATACCGATAGTATTGTTCCTCCCATATCATCTGCCTTAGACTCTGCTGCTCTACCCCAAGAACTACGTCTCCCTGAAGTATCACAATTTGTAAAAGCACCGAGCCTTGAGCCGAATACGGATTCCGATGACACGGAACCTGTGCCGGCTATTGCAGATGCGCCTAAGTCTTCTATCGCAGAAAAAACATCTGTTAATCTACAATCTGATCGCTTACGTGATACGGTTCGTTCATCTAACCAAGAAATTACAGTGATCGCTACCCCCAAACTCGGTTTTGACACCTACATCGCTTCACCGCGCCCCACAGCCGGCCCAACTTTGCCGTCATTTACGCCCAATAGCGTGACTCAGTTTGGCACACCAAAGGATATACCCACACGCAAAAACACGCCGAATTATTGGATGTGGGGTGTAGTGACAGGCGCATTGGTGTTGTTTTCCTGCGCTGCCATAGCGATCTATATGCTAAATCCATTTGGCGATGAGGGCATTGGCGGAGGTGTGGTGAGTACCGATGAAAATTTCCCATCGGTGACTCCTATGCCAATTACACCTGAAACCGTAACGCCGAGCCCTATAACTCCACCCGATGTTGGCATCGTTCCGACTACTAGCACGGATTTCACGGGACAACGAATTGTCTTTGCATCTCGTCGTGCTGGCAATTTGGATATTTACACAGTCAATCCCGATGGTTCGAATATGCAGAAAATCACTGGAGACCCTGATCTACAGGAAACCGGCCCGGCTTGGTCATCGGATGGGACGCGCATTGCCTTTTATGCGTATGAGGGGGCGTCGGGTAATGGCGATATTTATGTTATGGAGGCTGACGGGAGCAATATCATTAATATTACGAATAGCCCTGCTGATGATGATCGCTATGTAACATGGTCACCGGACGGCACACGACTTGCTTTTCATAGTAATCGTCCCGGTGAGGTTGATGGTAGCCGTGATTTTGAAATCTATGTCTATTCATTTGCCACCAACGAAATTGCACAGATTACCTTCAATGATACATTTGATTTGGGGCCAGATTGGTCGCCAGATGGGTCATTAATTGCCTTCCATCGCCTTGAGCGAAACAAATATCGGATTTATGCGATTCGACCTGATGGGACAGGCGGACGATTGTTGTCTCCAGATGGGTTAGGTGATGCTTATTTTCCTACATGGTCACCAGATGGGTTGTCTGTAGCTTTTCATGTGGATGAGGGGGCGTTTTTTCAGATTTACCTAATGGATTCGGATGGGTCAAATGTGCGCCCATTGATGGAGGCGATTTTTGATGATCAGTTTCCGGATTGGTCTGTTGATGGGTCTCGTATTGTGTTCCAGCGTGATCAGCAGGGGGTTGTTGGCCTCTATATTTATAATCTGGCGGATAATGTAGTGAGTGGAATAGTGAATCCGCTGGGTGATTTTCTTCCTGATTGGCGATGATATTTATATGGTGATTGTGATTAGTTTCTAATGACTATACGTAATAAAAGTCGGGACAACAAAAAAGGACAGGATGCCCTTGTCCTTTTCAATTACTTTTTAACCGAGACTACCCGGATACTTCTTGCGGTGGAGGTGGTGGTACGTCGTCACTGCTGCTGCCGTACACACACGAATTGTAGTTTTGCCCCACAACCACGCGGTAATCATACTGGCGGTTAGGATCAGGTTCGACAAGCACCTGACTGTCGCCAATACGCAGAATTTCCTTTAGGCGGTCAAGCTCACTCCCCTTCTCCTCACCTGTGTAGTCATAAATCAAAGTGACTTCATGCTTGGCAACATTACGCGACTCTTGCAAGATGGGCGTAAACCCTTCCCATGCCAAACGGTCAGCCGCCACTTGATCCCATCCAAGACCATATTGGGTGCCATCAAAGATCTCAATCTGGCTCGATTGATACTGTAAACGATTGCCCGTCGGCGGGGTTACGAATTCTTTGGCGACTTCGCGGATGGCAGGCCAATTCGGCAGGAGCGTAGAACGACCATCGTCCGGTGTGGTGTAGTTTTCAAGATGTACCCCAATTGAAAGGCTGTAGCGTTCAATTGAACCGGGGTTCAGATTGATCGCCAGCGGTACAAAACTCAAAATGTCTTCCAATGACATGTCCGTCTCGATAATTTCCAATGCACGCGGCCACAGCGTCGCCACCTGTGTGAAAATTCCTTCACTGCGAGCTTGCTGCCACATCGCACGCAAAATATCCATCTGGCGGCGGCCTCGGTCAAGATCGTTGGTCGTAACGCGGCTGCGGGCATACCACAGGGCCATATAGGGGTCAAGCGTCTGCACGCCAATCGGCATGGTATAAACTTCCCAGTAATTCTCCCAATCCTCGCCCGACGCAATATCAAGCGGGGTTTCGGGGTCAATCAGTCGCCAATCGCGTAGTGAGCAGTCTACGCTGATTGTTAGGCCACCCAGTTCTTCAATAATCGCCTTAAAATCATCAAAACTCACTTTGGCATAGTGGTCAATTTCGAGGCCAAAATTATAGATAAACATCTCTCTGAGGAGACCCCAACCGCCGCCGGGCCAGCCATTTTGCTGTCCGATTTGCCATACACGGTTGATACGATCAATTTGATTTCCGGGGATATAGACCAACAGGTCACGCGGCAAATGCCACATGGCGGCTGTGCCTGTCTCTTTGTTAATGGTCACAACAATGAGTACGTCGGTTTGACCACCCGTAACATCCGTTCCCAACAGGGCAATATTCACGATATTCGGATCAGTTTCGGCCATTTCAGCCCGCGCAGGAATGTCCAAAAATGTGGTTGCAATGGGTGTGGCATACGTCCCTTCGATAATCAGCGTGGGGCGTGGTGTTGGCGATGATGTAAATGTGAAGGTCGGCGACGGTGTGATAGACGGCGTGTATGTCAGGGTTGGGGTAAGCGTACTAGTCGGGGTCGGCGTATCGGACGGATAGGGAGTGTTTGTTGGAAAGGCAGTTGCCGGCAGTGTATTGGTTGGAAATGCGGTTGGATTCTGAGCCACGACAGTTGGGCTGTTGGTTGGGCGTGGTGTATTGCTCGGTGGTACGGGGGTACGAGTCGGGCTTGGGGTACTCGTGGGTGCAGCCGTATCGGTTACACTTGGCTCGGCTGTAAAGGTTGCAGTATTCGATGATGTGGCTGAAGGAACAACTACTTCCACGGTATTGGTTGCGGTAGGTTCAACAATTACAGCTGGTTCAGTCGCAATCTCGGTCTCTGCCGACACATTTGATGAATCCCCCTGCTCTGTTGGCTGCGCTACGGTCAAAAACGTATTGCTGGTTAATAGAGCAGCCTCTGCCTCAAATGTTGGTGCGGCGGCAGTCGCAGTATCATCTCGTTGAGCATCACGGCGGGTTTCTTCGCGCCGAAACTCCACCTCATCCACAATACTGGTAATGGTGAAGTAGAAAAAATATAAAACGCCAGCGGCGACAGCGAGGGTAAATAGCCCAGTCATGCCGCGTCGTATCCACCGATAAATGGTTCTCATTCCAAAAACCTCATTACTTGTCTACTAGAAGGGGTGCGTTGTTTTACCGCACAAACCGGATAAGTATAGCTTTGGTTTGTGGGTGGGCAAGACCGAGTAACCCACGTTCACCCCACGTGAAAGCGGGTTTTGTCTCTCGGTTCTAATCACTATACGAAGTCAATATAAAGAATATCGTTTGGCACACTGCCCTGTATCGCATATACTTAACTCCAATAAACACGAACTCTTATTTCGGGAGAAATGTTATGCGGCGTTTCCCAAGATTCAAGACCTTTCTTATCCTTCTCCTGATTGCATTGGTAGCTTTCCCCGCCATCAGGCCAACTACACCCCAAATCGCCCACGCTCAAGAGGGCAATCTCGTTACGGTGATTAGCGGCGCAGCCAACATTCGCAGTGGCCCTTCTGCCGCCACTACAATCCTCGGCTCAGTTCCAAAGGGCACGGTCTTGCTTTGCACAGGCCGCAGCGGAACAGGCTGGTGGCGTGTCGAATCGCCTTATGGCACAGGTTGGATTAGTGCCCGTATCAGCCAATTTCGTGGCGATTATGCTGGCCTGCCTGTCACCAGTGACCCAGCGGGAGCAGAAGCAGCCTCAACCGTGGTAGCTGCTTATGGCCCGGTCAAAGTCTTTAGCAATCCCAATTTTGATTCCTTCGTGATTGCAATTGTCCCCAGCGGCGATTCCCTCACGATCATTGCCATCACAGGTGACGGCAATTGGGTACAAGTGAGCAGCCCCGGCGGTGTGGGCTATGTCAACCTCGGCGCGGTGGCTCGTCGTGGCCCACTGGAACAATTAACGGTGGTGGGTGACCCCGGCCCTAGTTTTAAGGGCCCAACCGTCCAATTGAATACCGATACGGTGGTAATTGGTGTAGACGGCAATGCAATTGGCATCCTGCCTACGGGCGCAATCGTTCCGGTAGTAGGTCGCAACGCCGATGGTACACGTTGGATGGTCGCCCCAGATTTCGGTGTCGGCTTCATCAGCGTGACCAATGTGACATTGGCAGGCACGGCCCTCGAAATTCCGGTGGTAGACACTGGCACAATCGCAGGCCCGCCGGCTGATAATGTCACACGTTTTACCGCTACCGTCATTGTCGAGCGCAAACTGCTCTACAAGAAAGATAATTACTCCGGTGTAGTATTGGATGCCCGACGCGGCGCAGAATTAAATGTGATTGCCCGCAACCCCGATGGCACATGGCTACAGGTCATCTATCAAAGCAATGTCGTGTGGGTTAATTTCAGCGGCATTTCGCTCAATGGGAGCTTGGAACTTCTGCCTGTGGTGAGTACCGAAACGCCACCCAACAATCGCATTATCATCAATACCTATGCCCTCAATGTTCGCAGCGGCCCCGGCCCGGATTTCACCTCGATTACTGTCTTATCCGGCGGCACCGAAGTTCGCACGACAGGTCGAAGCCCCGATTATGGCTGGTGGCGCATCGAGGGGGATTTTGGGGTTGGTTGGGTCAACATGAAATATGTAATTTTCCGAGGTCAGCATTGGACAGTCCCCTTTGTCACAGAACCCGCTGGCGAAATCGCCCTACCCTACGCCATCGTAGCCATTGACCGTCCCGTGTATACCACATGGGAAGGCGTTGAGGTCGCAGGCACCCTCCCCGGTGGCACACAGTACACCGTGCTTGCCCGCAGTGATGACAATTGGACGATGCTGCAATTAGACACTCCGCTTGGTCATGTTTGGCTAAATGCGGGGGCGGTTGTCTTCCGCGGCAATCCCGATTTAGTCCCCGTCCGGCACGAATAAACCGAAACTGAAAGTGGGTGGGTCAAATGGGCTCACCCATTTTTTATACGATCACATCACACAAACGGCGTTCAAGCGTAGGCTTTCGGCCCTTTACGCCAAATATGAGTATCGGTATCCTTGTCGCCACTTCTCAGACAAATACATAAACGGTGATGGTATGCATAAACGACTAATCTTGGCTGTTATTATTGTTGGGTTGATTCTGCCCTTTGCGTTAAAAAGTGACAACGCGAAAGCCTTTCCCGGCTCCAATCGCGATGAAGAATGTGAAAAGCTAATCGAGCAGGCTGTGTTGTCCATTGATGCCGGACAGACGGTCGAAAACCCCGACTGCATCACCAACCCCGGATTATCGGCGATGGACATGCGGGCCGCATATGCAACCATGCAACAAAATCCCACGCCCAATTTTCCCTATATTCCCTTCGATGAGGGTCTATTGACCGCACGCAAATATCGCCGTTTAGTAGGTGACGTGCAAATTTTTAGCTCCCCAAATCCTGACGCTGCTGTAGTCGAGACCTTGCCCCCCGGTTACCACCATGTCACCATTGGTGCGGTGCTAGATGGCTGGGTGCAAATTGGCACAGATCGCTGGGTCAAGAGCGAAAATGTGGAGCCAGAAGACATCTCGCAACTGACTGGCGTGTTGATTGACCGTACATTTGAACGGCCCTTCGCATGGATGATTGCCCCTGAACGTCCTAGCAGTTACCCCGGTGGCCCACCGAATGAGAGCCTGCCCAAGATTGAACGCTATGCCTTGATGAATATCTTCGGGGTCGAACTGGTCAATGGCTTTGAATGGTATCTGATTGGCCCAAACCAGTGGATTCAACAACTGCGCGTCGCCAAAGTCAAACCCGTCCAGCGCCCTGCCGAAGTCGGCCCCAATGACCAATGGGTCGCGGTAGACCTATATGAACAGACCGCCGTCGCCTATGAAGGCGATGACATGGTGTTTGCCACCCTCGTCGCCAGTGGTCTGCCGAACTGGTCAACCGACGAAGGCTTGTTCAAGATTTATCAACGTTGGAATACCGCCCCGATGACAGGCGCGGCAGGTCAAGCCGAATACTATCTCATCCAAAATGTTCCTTGGGTCATGTATTTTAATGGAGATATGGCCCTGCACGGCGCGTATTGGCACGACAAATTTGGTTATCGTCAATCACGTGGCTGTGTTAACCTCTCAATTCTGGATGCCCATTGGATTTATCAATGGACAGAATCCAGTCCCGAAGGTGCGGCTTGGGTATATGTCTACAGTAGCGGGGAATATCGCAGCGATTTACCCGGTTGGGCTGTGCGTGCGCCGCGCAAATAAGTGGTTCGCTAAATTGGACTTTACAAAGGGCCGAGCAAACCATCGGCCCTTTTTTATTTGGTGTATTTCTTAGGCTTTTTCGTAGGCCAGCATTGCCGGATCAGCCGACGCGACATACCCCTCCGCGACCAACAGTTCGGCGTTCAAAATTGAGCCACCTGCCGCGCCACGAATCGTGTTATGCGAAAGCGAGACAAACTGTACCCCATCCACCGTCTTACATTCACGCAGACGGCCTACGGTGGTTGTCATGCCGTTGCCCGCATTACGATCGCGGCGTGGCTGTGGGCGATCCGCTTCATAGGCCACCACCAGCGGAAACTCCGGTGCGGTGGGCAGGCGGCGCACAATTTCCGGTACAACGAAGCTGTTCCATGCCTCATCAATCACTTGCAGCGAGGGACGGCTATCAAATCCCACTACCACACTAACCAGATGCGAATCCAGCACCGCCACCCGATTACAGGCCGCGCTGGTAATCATTTCTAATGGAAGAATTTTGCTTCCGTCTGCCGCAAGCTGGCCCAGCATCTTGTGTGGCTCAACTTCAAGTTTGTCTTCCTCGCCTTTGATATACGGTACAACGTTATCTAGAATATCCAGCGAAGCCACCCCCGGATACCCTGCCCCGCTGATGGCCTGCATACTGACCATGTGTAGCACGCGGATTCCAAATGGTCGCAACGGCGCGAGGGCCATTGTCACCGGCATAGCAGTACAGTTCGAATTGGTTACCAACGCACCAGTTTTCCAGCCACGATTGCGGCGTTGAGTCTCTATTAAACGGGTGTGATCGGGGTTAATTTCGGGATAAAGTAATGGTACGTCCTCAGTCATGCGATAGGTACTGGCGTTGGAGCAAACCACATGCCCCTCCGCTGCCAAACGCACTTCGACTTCGCGGGCGGCCTCACCGGGTAGCGCCGAAAATACAATCGGGGAGTCTAGCGCCGCATCTAATGATTTGACCGTCATATCAGCTACCTCACGGGGTGGATAACCATCCAACACCCATTTGGCCGCTTCACGATAAGTCAAACCTGCGCTGCGGTCACTCGCCACAACTTCCGCCACCCGAAACCAAGGATGATTTTCCAGCAAGGCAATAAAGCGCTGCCCCACTGCTCCCGTTGCCCCCAAAATGGCAACATCAATCTTCTGCATGTCAAACTCCGGTCTATGTTTCGAGTAAATGGTGTATGTGCCATTGTAACAGAAGTCATCGTTTCCCCGAATCAGGTTTTGGTGAAATCAACGAAGTCTCATAATCGGGAACTTTTTTTGCCGACAGGTCGTCTTACATTCTGAGCCTATCAAAAAATAGGGGGGGCTTTCTTTCGTATCCAAACAGGAGACACACATGGTTTCTAATCACAAGGCCGTTCGGGCCGCACTGGCATTACTCTTCGCTGTCACATTAGTCGCTGGTGGATTGTTAACCAGACAATCGGAAGTAGAAGCTGCACCTGTCCGTCAGTCAACAACGCCGCGCACCATCACCGTCACCGGGCAAGGAACGGCCTATGCTGCGCCTAATATTGCCTACATGAGCGTAGGTGTCGAAGGCATCAATACCGATGTCATCACCGCCGTCAACGAGACCAACGCCAATATTCAAGCTGTCATTGATGCCCTGCAAGGTGCTGGCGTCGCCCCCGAAGACATCCGTACCGAGTATTACAACATCTATCGTGAAGGTAGTTATGGTCCCGTCGCCGAAGGTGTCGAACAGCCTCCCGCCAATTATCACGTCACCAATGTCATCAATGTGACCGTGCGTGATGTGACCCAGATTGGCAATTTGTTGGCAACTGCGGTCTCGGCTGGCGCAAACATCGTCAACAACATTTCCTTCGACATCTCGGATCGTTCCGCCCTGCAAACCGATGCCCGTACCGCTGCATTTGCCGATGCAACGGCCCGCGCCAATGAGATCGCTGGGTTAATTGGTGGCACAGTAGGCGAAGTCATTTCTGTGCAAGAAGGTGACAGCGGCTACTACCCATTCGCTGGTTCCGAACGAGCGCAGGGTGGCGGCGCTGGCAATGTGCCAATCGCAGGCGGTACGTTAAGCGTGAATGTTACCTTGACAGTGACATTCGCTATCAGCTAAACCTTCGCTTCTTCTATAACAAAAAAAGGGCCGTCCCATCAAGGATTGCCCTTTTTTATATCTATAGAGTAATACTTAGTTATCCGGGCTGTCGCGTTCAAACATGGGCGTGTCCCCACCCATCGGGTCAAACGGTAATTTAGTGCCCGTTCCATCAGTCGGCAGTTCCGACATCCCTTGTGTACTGAAAACGCCCTTTTCAGCTTTCATTACATAATCTACTGATAGGGCCGCCATCAAAAACAGCAACCGCCGCACGTCTAACGATGCCGAATTCTTCCAAGACAATCCGCGCAAGGCCACCAACATCAGAGCCACATGATATTCACGCCATTGTTGGGGTCGCGCCAAATTCACCTCAACCACTTTTCGCAGGGTGATGATGGGGGATAATGCATGAGCTACCGGATCGCTTTGCGGGACTAGATCGGCGTTATGGCTATTGACCGCTTCCAGAAGACGAATGGTTCCCCACACACCATCCCAGCCTTCGGGCATACGTGGCCCAACGACTGTACATAACAGGCTTACTTCCAAGACGGCCCAATCAAATAGGGTATGGCCTTCACGGGTCAGCGCAAAATCTACTAACCACGCATCCCCGGCTGGCCCAACCAGAATATTCCCGAGGTGTAAATCCCCATGAATAATCGAGAGGTAGCCACTGACGCGGCGCTCAAGGAAATTATTAACATGCAGCAGGGGGTTTGGCAGACTATTGAGCGGTGACGGTGCAGGCAAATTCTGCTCGGTCAGATCAAACAGCGGTTCAAGCCATTGGGCCTGTTCCAGCAAGATTTCCTTGCGCCGTCGAATCACCCTACCCGTCAGGCGTGGCACGAGTTCCCCTCGACGAAATTCCTTTACTTCATCCCCAAGCCCGATGACTTCAATTTTGGAAGCACGATTCACCGCTTCCGGGCCACTGCCCGCTGAAAGCTGAACCGTCCCTTTGTCGGGTCGAACCTTTTGCACAGTAAAATCACGCAAATCCACTAACTGTCCGATTTCAATATCTTCGCTACGACTCCATGCCCCCAATGGGCTGATTTCCGTATAGGAGGTCTGGGTCGAGGGACGCATCACAGCAATTTCGAGCGCCGCAGGTAGCACATGCTCATATTCGCGCCACACCCCAAACCGGTAGCGTTGACGTTGTGACCACCATGCCCCGGCAAAAGACTGATAGACGCTGTGTTGAATCAGGCGTCCAATATCTTCCGGTGTGGCGTGATCAGCAAAGGCTCGTAAATCTATCGGATTGGTACTGCCCAGCGGTTGAACGAGGGTATATTTTAATCCGCCTAGCGGAGAATCTTCAGGGAGGGATGGGTTATCCAAGACCCGTGCCGTTGTCGGGGGTAGAGTATCCTTCACATATGAATCATAATGGCGTTTTTCATAGAGAATCGTGGATCGCTCATCAATTTTAACAACCACCCGTGCTTCGGCGCGTTGAGGGCGCATCGGCTGTACAACCAATAGGCGCGTATTGCCATAACTTCCCGCCAACTCCCGTTCTACCACAATGCGCTGATGGGTGCGGAACATCCTCTGCAAGACGCGGCGTTCATCACTATTCAAATCTACATAGCCATCAATCGGCACATCAGGAACGTCGGCTCGCGCTTTGGATGACCAGTTCGCGGCAATCTGACGCAGTTTCGGAATATCTGCCCCCACTTCCTGCAATACACGCACAGCCACGCTATCCGCTTCATCCAAAATCGCCAACAGCAAATCACGTTCGGACGGGGTGTGTAGGCCCGCATATTTCTGAGCTATCTTGAGGACGCGGCTGGTACGAGGGGTTTCGCGGAAGCTGGGCCAAAACCGCCGATTTTCATTCATCCCAATCGTTTGGCGGATACTGTAGCGCACAAAACGGGGTTCAAGCCCGGTATATTCCAAAATCGCGTTAGTAAGGCCATTTTGAAGCTTCGTCAGTGCAATAAACAGATGCTCAACGCCGATGTAGTAATGATGATGGTGTGCAGATTCCTGCTCCGCGATTGCCAAAATATCCTTTAATCCGATGGTTGCCATGCTGCCACCTTATTCAATAGACTGCACACGAAGCCAAGTCTGTCCCACCCGAAACATCTGCCCAATATCAAGGAATTCCGGGTCTTTCACACGCCGACGCCCAAGAAATGTTCCGTTGCGACTGCCCTCATCTACCAAAAACAACCCATCCGTCCGATATTGTAATGTAGCATGGAGTCTTGAAACCAGCGTGTCAAAAGGAATGCACACATCGCTGTTATCACGTCGCCCAATGGTATATCGGCCAAGCAGCCCGGGCGGAAGAGGATCGCCCGATTTAGAATGACCAAGGATTATTTCCAGTCCGTCATCCGGGCCACTCATGACCATTAACTTGACTGTTAATTCTGGTTCCATTCACCAACCCATTTTCAAAGACGACTAAAACCAACTGAAAGTAAGTATATAACGAGCATTAACTTTGTGTATAGACCCGCCACAAAGTTTCAAGGGATAGGCAAACTCGCTATAGTCAGTTGTCATTCTACGCTATATTCGCTACATTTGCACAATGCAGCAAATCACGCCCACAGGAGATAGTTCGTTGAACACTGAGGAACCTATACCCGGCCCCAGCACCCAATCCGTCCATGCCGGAAGCCGCCGCCAGCGCCCCGGTCATGCCATCACGACCCCGATCACGCAGAGTGCTACCTTTACGTTTGCCGATAGTGATGATCTCACAGGATTTATGCGCAGCAAAATATGGGGTGAGGAAGGCGAAGAAGGGCGTGAAGAATATGGACGCTATGGCAATCCCTCAGTTCACGCTGTCGAAAAGCGATTAGCGGCATTAGAAGGTGGCGAAGATGCGGTGTTGTTTGCATCCGGTATGGCAGCAATCACCACCCTGCTCCTTGCCAGTCTGCCCGCCGGCGCACATATCATTATGACCAATGACTGTTATCGCCGTACCCGTCAATTCTGTACCACCTTCCTGAAGCGACTAGGAATCGAAACCTCTGTTGTGCCGATGGGGGATTATGCGGCAATGGAAGCTGCGATTATTCCCAAGAAAACCCGCATTATCATTTCCGAAAGCCCTACCAATCCCTATCTGCGTCTCGTAGATTTCGCCCGCATCGCTGCAATCGGCCAGCGCCACAAAATTGTGACCTTGATAGACAGCACCTTCGGTACACCCATTAACCAACTACCCCTCAGTTATGGCATTGACTACGTGCTGCATAGCGCGACCAAATATCTCGGCGGGCATAACGATTTGTTGGCAGGGGTCATTATAGGGGGTGCTGAGCGTATCGGTGCTCTCCGACAAGCTCAGGGTGTCTTGGGGTCTGTTCTAGCGCCACAAAATGCCTATTTATTGGAACGCGGTCTCAAAACATTAGCCCTGCGTGTGCAAAAACAGAATGAAAATGGCTTGGCGCTGGCCTGCTTTTTAGAAGCCCATCCCAAAATTGAGCATGTATGGTATCCCGGCCTTGAGTCTCATCCCGATTACGCCCTTGCCCACCAACAAATGAAGGGGTTTGGCGGTGTGGTCAGTTTCACGGTCAAAGGTGATTATGAGACCACCATGCGCTTTATTGATGGCCTGCGTCTACCCTATATCGCCCCAAGTTTAGGCGGAACGGAAAGTCTAGTGGAGCAACCCGCCATCATGTCCTATTTCGAAAAAGAACCCGAAGAACGTCTTGAACTCGGCATTTTTGACAATCTGGTACGTTTCTCCGCCGGCATCGAAGATGCCCATGATATTATTGCCGATATTGAACAAGCCCTCGCCCAAATTGGATAGGAATTGATGTCTCAACACAAACCCAACACCTCTGCTCGTGCTTTCGCGCCTGCCACCGTTGCCAATCTTGGCCCCGGCTTCGACATTTTGGGTATGGCAGTCACGGGAATTGGCGATATTGTCACCGCACGTCTTGGCAGCCTACCCGGTACAACCGTCACCAAAATTACGGGTGACGATGGCAAGTTGCCCTTTGAGGCCACCCGTAACACCGCTGCCATTGCCGCTGAATATGTTCGACAACAAATCCGCCCTGATGTCGGGATTGAATTGGAAATTGAAAAAGGATTGCCATTAGCAAGTGGATTGGGGAGCAGCGCCGCCAGTGCCGCCGCCGGAGCCGTTGCGACCAATGCCCTCTTGGGGAACTCCCTTAGTCAGTTGGATTTACTACCCGCCTGCCTAGAAGCCGAAGCCACCGTCAGTGGTCGCCATGCCGATAATGTTGGGCCAGCTTTATTAGGTGGGATTGTATTGGTGACAGGCATCACCCCGAACTGTCTATTCCCCCTACCCATCCCCGACGGCCTCCATTTTGCGTTGGTAACACCCGATGTCGCTGTACCCACTGCTCAAGCACGGGCCGTCCTGCCCAAAGAAGTACCCTTTTCCAAAATGGTCAGTCAAACCAAAGCCGTCGCCCAATTGATGCACGGCCTATATTCCAGCAATCTGGAATTACTAGTCGCTGCGATGGCGGAAGACGGCATTATCGAACCCGCCCGTCAGCATTTAATCCCCTACTTCGCCCTAGCCCGGGACACCGCCCTCGCCTATGGAGCACAAGCCTGTATTATCAGTGGCGCAGGCCCAACCCTGTGCATCGTCGCCCCCACCGCCGAACTCGCCGAAAAATCTGGCGCGGCAGTTCAAGGGGTTTATGTGTCACATGGCATCGGCGCGATTTATCGGGTAGCACAGGTCGCTGCACGCGGGGCCCATGCCGAAAGCTAGGCTCTCCATCCGCACGCCATCGCCACAATTTCGACCGGATGCAGTGCCAGCCCTTCAATATGTCCGACCTGCTCCCGACAGGAAGTGCCCGCCGCCGCGATAATGGCGTTGGGGTTGTTTCGCACGGCTGGATAGAGCCGCTTTTCGGCGATTTGCATCGAGACTTCATAATGCTCCGTCTCATAACCAAAACTGCCCGCCATGCCACAGCAACCCGCATCCAATTCGCGTACTGTTGCGCCGGGGATAACTCGTAAAATATTCAAGCTGGCGGATGTCCCCCACAATGCTTTCTGGTGACAATGCCCATGCAAAATGATCTCACGCAGCTGATGATCCCATTTGAGATTGTCCATACCCCCCGCTGACCGCCACGCATCCAACCATTCCTCGATGCTCATCAGACGCGAGGCGATGTCATCCGCCGATGCCTGATATTCTCTGTTTACCAGCGTGCGTGTATCATCGCGCAGAGCCGAAACACAGCTTGGCTCAAACATCATAAACCGTACTTCCGGATCATATTCGATTAGCGCCGCCAAGCCTTCGACATTCGCGGTCGCCATTTGTTTCGCCTGATCCAGCAGCCCTTTTGAAATCGCGGGTCGTCCACAGCACCCCTGCCATGGAAGCCGCTGCACCCGCAATTCATAGCCGCTTTGTTCCATCAAATAGGCCAATGCCTTGCCCATCTGCGGGTCGTTATGTTCCATAAAGGTATCCACCAGTAAAATGGGTGTCTTTTTTAAAGCGGATCTACTTTCAATGGGCTTGTTTTTGGCCCACCACTGGCTAAACCGCTGTCGAGCTAATTTCGGCAATTGGCGTTCCGGCGCGATCCCCATTTGTTTCGCCGCCACCCGTGAAATGATAGGCATATTTAGGGCAAGATTGCTGACTGCGGGGAAAAGGCTTCCCAATTCGTTCAGGCGGTGGATATTTGCAAAAATTCTCGCTCGTAGGGGAATTCCATGCTCATCGTAATACTGCGCCATAAATTCGGCCTTAATGCGGGCCATGTCCACCGACGAGGGACATTCGGATTTGCAAGCCTTACACGATAGGCACAAATCCAACACATCCTTGACTCGTTCGTCCTTCATGCCATCCAATCCCAATAGCCCCATCATCGCCAAACGCAGAGTATTGGCCCGTCCGCGTGTGGAATCATGTTCGTCGTGAGTTGCCATATACGAGGGGCACATCACGCCTACATCTTCTTTGCGACACTCCCCTGCCCCGTTACACATCTCGACTGCCCCGGCAAAGCCAAAATCACTCGACCAGTCAAAACGTGTTTCGACAATTTCCAGCGGCACTCCAAATGATGGCCCATAGCGCATGAGGGATTCATCATCCATTTTCGGTGTATCCACAATTCGATTTGGATTCATCTGGTTATGGGGGTCAAAAAGATATTTGACTTCACGGAACGCCTGTATCAATTCTGGCCCGAAAAGGCGCTCATTAAATTCGCCCCGCAAAATCCCTTCACTGTGTTCACCGCTGGTTGTGCCATTAAATGACAACACCGCCTCCACTGCTTGTTCAGCGATTTGGCGATATTGGCGCATCCCCTGTTCGGTTTTCAGGTTGACCAGTGGCCGTACATGCAAACACCCCGCGCTGGCATGAGCATAAACCGACATCCCCGCCCCAACGCCTTCGACAATCCCTATCACCTGCTCGATATAGGCCGCCAAATGTTCAACGGGGACAGCCGCATCTTCAATAATTTCAATAGATTTCAGGTCGCCCCGGTCACTTGCCATTAGGCCCAATCCGGCTTTGCGTATCGTCCAAAAATCACCCTGTCCGGCAGCATCTGCCAATATCACCACCGCGCTGTGATGATTCTCCGCAATCAGCCGACGGCGTAGGGCTTCAACCTTGCTGTCCAATTCAGCAGGGCTATCCCCATAATATTCCACCGCCAGTACCGCCGCCGGGTCGCCCTCCACAAAATGTAATTTCTTAGCATAATCAGGCATTCGGCGCGTGCGATCCATCAGCATTTTGTCAAATAATTCCGCCGCCGACGGTTCAGTATCCAATATCGCCGGAACAATTTCTAATGATTCTAATAGTGTATCAAAATGGACAATCGCCAGTCGGGTATATTTTGGTTTTTCGACCAGTCGCAGTTCTGCCGCGACAATCGTGCCCAATGTTCCCTCCGAACCAATAATCAATTGGGCAAGGTCAATATCATCTAATTCGAGACGGTTCAACGCATACCCCGCCACCGTGCGCCATGTTTTCGGATACCGTGTGGTAATCGGTTCAGCATATTGCTGCAAAATCTGCGCTACCCCTACCCGCAGTTTTTCTAATGTACCATTTTCTGATGCAAATTCGCCCCGCCCCAAACGAACTTTTTCGCCTGTTGCCAAGACCACATCCAGCCAATTCACATGATCCGCCGTCATGCGATACATAATGCTGTGTGTCCCGCTGGAATTGTTACCCAAGCACCCCCCAATCACACACCGATTCGCGCTGGCGGGGTCTGGCCCAAACATTAGCCCCAATGTGCCAAGCTGTTGATTCAAGTGCCCTAAAATCAAACCCGGCTCGACCTGCACGGTTTTGGCATCGGCATTCACCCCCCTCACCCGTCGCATATATTTAGGGAAATCCATTACGATTGCCCGATTGACTGTCTGCCCCGCCAAACTTGTCCCCCCGCCGCGCGGCATCACCGGGACATGATAGCGCATCGCTATTTCCTGAATCGCGCTCACCTCATCAGCATTTTTAGGGAAAGTGACCCCAACTGGAAAAATCTGGTAATTGCTGGCATCAGTGCTATAGAGCAAGCGTGATATTTCATCGAATTTGACGGCATCAGGGCCAATAGCTTGGGCTAGTTCGTGGGTTAATTCATGGATTTCATCAGCGGGGATCGTTTTGGGAGGCATGATTCCAATACTCTCGCTTTCCATATAGAACAAAACGCCTGACCAGAGAGCGTCCCCCCGGGTCAGGCGATTAGAATCTAGACGAATGAAAAATTTAGAGCGTCAGACCAGTTTCAACATCAAACAGGTGCATATTGCTCATGTCGAAAACAGCCGGGGTCTTCAAGCCGATATGAACGTCCGAGCGCGGATCCATGCGAGACAGGAATGTAACACCATCTACCACAAGGTATACGGTCTTTTCATGACCCATCAATTCAACCACGTCAACTTCGGCTTCAACCATTTGCGAAATAATACCCGATGGGCGGAATTCCACATTATGGATGTTTTCGGGGCGTAGGCCAAAGGTGACTTTCTTGCCGAGGTGCGGGCGATAGCGATCTTTGCGATCAGCAGGCACTTCTAAGGTGGCAAAGCCGATGTCAATCACCATCTTGCCATCCCCCTCACGCAGCGTGCCGTTGAAGAAATTCATGGCGGGGCTACCGATGAAACCGGCCACAAATTGGTTGGTCGGGTGGTTGTATAGATTGGTGGGAGTGTCGAGTTGTTGCAGCTTGCCTGCGCTGAGAACGGCAATACGAGTTCCCATCGTCATAGCTTCAACTTGGTCGTGGGTCACATAAATAAAGGTTGTACCGAGGCTCTGATGCAGTTTACTAATGAATGCACGAGCTTCTACGCGGAGTTTGGCGTCCAAGTTCGACAGCGGTTCGTCCATCAAGAACACTTTGGGTTCACGGACAATCGCTCGGCCTACAGCCACACGTTGACGCTGACCACCAGACAGTTGACGCGGACGACGATCCAGCAAGTGGGCAATCCCCAAACTTTGGGCCGCTTCACGTACACGGCGGTCAATTTCCTGCTTGGGGGTCTTCCGCAAACGCAGACCAAAGGCCATGTTGTCATAGACGGTCATGTGGGGGTACAACGCATAGCTTTGGAACACCATCGCAATATCGCGGTCTTTCGGAGCAACATTGTTGACAACACGGTCCCCAATCAAGATGCGTCCCTCACTGATTTCTTCCAAACCCGCCAACATACGCAAGCTGGTAGATTTGCCGCAACCAGAGGGACCGACCAAGACCAAAAATTCTTTGTCATCAACCTCAATATTTAGGTCTGCAACCGCGTCGGTGTTTCCAAATCTCTTATAAACATGGTCGAAAACTACTTTAGCCACAATATACCTCCATAAACTGTATACAGTTTTATGCACATAATAAAGACATGCTTGGCTCATGAGCGATTAATATTATGTCATCAATGTCCTAATTCGACAAGTAATTCACAGCGGAACTCATGTCGGGTTAGGAAATGGTGTCGAAGTCGCACCAAAATCAGGAATCGCCGTTGGTGAGCCGAATGTTGGGGTCGCTGTCGGTGTCCCTAATGGCGTGATAGCTGTCGCAGTTGGTGTAAAAAAGAGTGGCTGAGGCGTGGGCAACAATGGCGTAATCATGGGCACATCATATGGCAGCGGCACGACGGGTTCTATTGGAATAGGGCCGCTATCACCCGTTTGTTCAATTCCCACAAAAAACAAAAATCCGAGTACCGCCAGCAAAGGCAAACCGATCAAGAGCAGGCATGATCTCAACATATTGCTATCACTTCCCTAACTCACGAAATTCCCTTTTATAAGGGAAACTATACCCAGAGATAGGCATACCTGCAATCACTCTTCTGCACCTGAATCCGTGCTAGTGGGAGAACTGGTAGAATGCACCGTTGTAGAATTGACATTACTACGTGGAGTACGGGTCGAGGTCACCGTCTCGATTGGCTGCGCTTCCTCCGTCATCAACGGCACAGGTGACATGGCATCCGGCGGCAGCGGCGTAGGGGTGCGCGTTTCCAACAATTCCTCAGTCATCTCAGGTGTTATGGCTACCTCAGTTGTCGCCTCAGGCACAATGACCTGCCCCGGCAAGCTCCAATTCTCAATCGCTAGTCCCGACGCCTGCCCCAATGGTAGCAATTGACTCAAATCGCCGCGCAAGCGATCTACGGTGGTCAACACGTCACTGGGTTCGTCACGCACTTCCAATGTCGGGTCAACCGGCCAGCTAATCCACTGCCCCGCCGTCACGATGAGATCGGTCCCATTTGCCGAAAGTTGGGCCATCCCCTGCAAAACAATTACCCGCAGACCAGCCGCCGCATCCACCTGCAAAAATACTGTACCATCCAATGTAACGTCAAGCCCATTCGTTATAAATTGAGCCGGCTTCCCGGCCACCCCACTGACCAATAACCCCGCTGGTGGCACACCGACACATTCGCTAACCACCGGATTACTACTAAACGTCAGTTTTTCTAAACGGGCATCATAATCGCGCACCCGTACCCCACTGGTCACCCCAAAAAGGACATCCTCCGATGTGTCATCCGAATACGACGTTTTAGCACGAAGTGACAAAAGTCCAAAATTTTGAGTATCAATGTCAAAAGGTAGGGTTTCCAGTGCAAGGAAATTTGTCAGGGGGCCACGATCACCCGGCAAAAGCAGCGCCCGTTCCTGTGGGGCAAAAAACACATCGGGATTGCCCAAACAGACCTGTCCCGCTTCGGTAAGACTGCATCGAGCGGGTAATCGCTCCAAAACGGACTGGACTTGTCGAACACAGACCACCGCCGGATCAGGGGTAGCTATCGTTGCGGGGGCATCTTCCTCTTGATTAGAGTCCACCCAATAGATAGCAACACCAGCGGCAACCACGACAATGAGGCCAAACACAAATAGATTATAGATGAAACTGAGGGTTCGGTTGCTTCGCCGCCGGCTTGGTGTTCCATCGGGGCGTTGACGGGGTGTTTGGGCCGCCTCCCGTGAAAGTTCAACGGCCATCCGCCGCGCCTCGATATTTTCGGGATCAACTCGCAGCGCTTCACGCACGGCACGCGCATATTCTTCACGGTCTTCCGTGATCTGCGCCAGTTCTAGCCAGATTTCGGCGTTATCATAATCGTCATAGAGCAATCGCACCAGCATCTCACGGGCTTCATGGCTATCACCTGCTGCCGCAAATTCTCGCGCACGCTGCAAATCATCCACTGGGCCAATCTCCGGATGTATATCGAATATCTGCCAAAGTTTACGACGATGGGATTTTTCGTGCCACTTGGAAATAGCGATAAATCAAACGTGGATAGCCCGTTGCATCCAACAAGCTATATCCCATCTGCTCTTGTGGCGCATTGACCACATCGCCAATCATGGCAAAATTGAGATTCCACATAACGCCTAGTTCAACCATATCGGACAGTGGCGGCTGTTGAATCAAAGCAAATGCTCCAATCCCATATTCGGCCTGCTGCTGGGGTGTAATGAGGTCAAAAAAGCCAGCGACAGCAGGTGCCGGCAAATCCACCCCACCCGGCCCAACACCTTTAAATGTCCCCCAGCCCATTTCGGTTAACCACATCTTGGTTGCATGATTATTTTGGCGCATGATGTCGGCATAATCGGTAATTGTATCGAGAAAATAGAACACCTTGTCACTCGCCCATCCGCGCTCATTGGTGCAGCAACGCGAATCCGGTGGATTGGCCCACCCATATGGATGCACCCCGATTTTAACATCGGCATAACGCGCCAAACCTGCGGAATACATCTGGCGCAAAAAGGTTCGATCGCCGACCACACCGGGTAAGCCATCCCCAACAGGTGCAAGCCCCGCGGTCACCACCGTAATAGTGGGAGCAACAGCCTTAATGGCAGCGTAGGCCGCATCAAACAAGCGCATATAATTCGCCCCGCTGATGTCCTGTCCACTCCATTCGCGGATGAGGTTCGGCTCATTCCAAACCTCAATCGCGTGAATCCGATTATCTTCGGGTTTGGTTTCGCGGATAAATGCCGTCAGAAAATTGGCGAGAGTAGCGGGGTCAGCAGGTGGTCCTTCCAAAGCAGGATCAAATCCTTGCGGACGTGCCCAATCCGGTGCGCCGACCACACTCAACAGAATTTTGTGCGCCCCCACCTGAAAACTAGCCCACTGCACCCGCCGGACATACGTATCGAACAAATCGCTATATTGCCCCGGTGCTGGCTCTAGCTGTTTCCACGAAATCTGGATTTTGACCCAATCAAAACCTAGCTCATTGACCTGTATCAACAACTGCGTCCACTGTTCATCAGTGACCAGCGGGTGCAGTTGAATCCCCATGCCACCGGATTGCAGCACCGGCAATTGATCTTGTGATGGCACATTTGGAAAACTTGGCGGTGCAGGTGTATCTGTGGCACCTATTGTAGCCGTTGGGCTTGGCTCTGGCGTCCAAGTCTCGGTAAATGTCAAAGTAGCAGTGGGTGTTGGTGTACTGGTCGGCAATTCAATCGTTGCCAAAGAGGTTGAGGTCGAACTGGCAGTGATCGTTGCCGATGGGCTGGCGGTGTGGGTCGGCGTTTGGGCAACTGCCACTCCCTGTTCCACTGTATCCGGTGATGGACTGATCACAACTTCTGAGGTTGGGCTGGATTCAATCGTAGCCGTTTCGGTTGGCGGAACAACTTCAACAGTCGACGTTGACGAAATCTCCGCTTGGGCCGGAAATGTCGCTGTCACATACACCTTAATCGGGGTCGGGTCGGCATCATTACAGGCCGCCAGCACCACCAAAATAAAGCCAACCACCAAGGGTTTTAATGGAACGTGGATTCTCACACCGACTCCTTGCCAGCAAATAAGGGCAGGTTTTGGAGAGCCTGCCCCTATAATTATCTAACTAAATTTTCGGCCCGAACCCGAATCAGCCACCTTTTTCGGCATCAGCATCAGCCGGACGCACGCTGCTTGGGCCACCCGCCGGCGGTGCAGCAGGCGCATTCACAGTTTCGACCACACCGGGTGCAGCAGTTGCCACAGCTTGTGTTGCAGCAGGCGGGACTGAACCTGCTGTCGGCGCAGGGGCGACACTTCCGCCACCGGGCAAACTAATCACCTGCCCTGTTGCCGGATTTACCGAACCGGGCGGCAAAATGACGATTTCTTGACCGGGTACAATAATTTGCGGCGGCAAGTCCCAACCATTCGCTGCCAAAATCATGTCACGGGTCACACCCAACGGACGATAAGCCACGAGGATGCTGCTAAAAGTATCGCCTTCAGTGACAGTATGTACAACACTACCATCGGGACGGGCGGCTTGGGCCGACACAAACGGTACACCAGCTGGCGCGGGTGGCGCGGTGGTTGCACCGGGGGTTCCCGATGTAGCCGCCGTCTTGACCAATGACGCATCATCCCATACGGTTTCGCGCAAATTTGGCGTAGAATCTACCGAATTGTACGTGAATACGGTGATGCTGCCAGCAAGAGCCTGTGCTTCTACCGCTACTTCCGCAAATTTGTCATAGGGGGAGGTCAAAGCGCTCCATACGATATTGCCTGAAGTGGGGTCAGTCCCACCAGTTGGGTCAATGCCAACCTTCACCTTTGACCCAATGGTCTGATCAGAGGTACGGGGGACATTATTCCCGATACAGGACGTTGCCATATCATTGCATACATACACCAACGCATAAATCGAGAAACGATAGGTCGCCCCGTTTTCAACTGCAACGGTTTGATAGCCACCTGCCGTCCACTGCACAAATCCACCCTTTGTAATCCACGCCGGAGGTGTGCGTGTAAACGCTGAGTCTACATAGCGGTCAGTGGCGGGTTTTTGACCATTAGCCCACAAATTCCAGCCCGTCGGAATCTGACCATCTACACCGGTCGCGCCGTACCATGTTTCCCCAAAGCTAGGGTTGACTAAGATATTCGAACCTTGAGCCACCGCCTCACGGTTGGGGGCAAAGCCAGCATACGTCATCACCAGTACAGCCATCAGCAGCATGACCACCACTGCCTTATGCCAGTTTTTCACCATCGTATTTTTCATCGTTTGCTCCTAAAAAAAACACCATGCTTTAGGCTTGCCCAAAGCGTGGCGGATTGTAGCATGTTGCAAAATAGCATGTCAACCAGACAGTAACCTGCGAATAGCTGACGATTGCCCGTTTAGACGGCACGATTTTTCCAATCAACCCATATTCGCGGCTCACCGTCTGATAAACACCACTGAATCAGGTCTTTTACAGATTGAGGAGTAATCGCCCCATCATCGCGTTCGAATCGAGGGCAACGAAACAAAATGCTTTGACCCGTGCTATCTAGCAAATGCTCAAATCTCTTGCCGTATAACACAACAAAAGGCGATTCACCTTTTGAAAGAAGAGGATAAATTATATTTCCGCCTCTGTCTTCAGTGATAATCCTAACTTGGTAATACCAATATATCGGCCCACCGGGATCACTAGATTTTTGGATGTGCCATAGATAAACATCTTCATCCACAATAATTCTACGGCGACGTTTTGTTTCGGCGACCAACGGTCACCTCCTACACCTGATAATTCAGTGCCTCGGCCTCTTGTTCGGCTTGAATCACCATATTTTCAATCAACGACAACCCCTCATGCCAGAACTTCGGGTCTTTGAGATTAACCCCCAGTGGCGTCAGAATTTCATGCGGCCATTGCGACCCACCCTTGCCAAGCGCCTCCAGATATTTTCCGGAGAAACCCGCCCCTTCATTCTGATAACGTGCATACAAAGCCCACACCAGCAGTTCCCCGAAGGCATAGGCGTACACATAGCCCGGTGTCCCCAAGAAATGTGGCACATAGCTCCACCACAGACTGTATTCATCCCGCAGTGTCAGGCTGTCACCAAACATGGCCTGCTGTGTTTGCATCCACAATTCGGAGAGGCGGTCTTTGGAAAGTTCGCCCTCGGTGCGACAAGCGGTGTGCATGGCATCTTCAAACCGATTCATACTGATTTGGCGGAACACAGTCGCAAATGTATCCGAAATCTTCTCAATCCGATTCGCCAGCCGCACACGCGGATCATCCAATTCCGCCATAACCGAATCAAACACCAGCATTTCGCAAAACGTCGAGGCCATCTCTGCCGTCGTGAGGGGCGTACCAGCCTGCAAATAGCCCTGTTCGCGTGAGACATACTGATGAACCCCATGTCCCAATTCATGTGCCAGTGTCATTACATCCCGTAGCGTGCCCGTAAAATTCATCAGAATATACGGATGGGCCGATGGCACTGTCCCCGAACTAAACGCCCCACTCCGCTTATTGGGCGCAAGGGCTGCATCAATCCAGTGTCCATCAAAAAATTTGGTAGCGATACTTGCCACGCGGGGGTCGAATTTTTCAAACGACTCCAAGACCATTTCGCGGGCATCATCCCAATGCACATGCCATTCTTCGTCCATCACCGGGGCATAACGGTCATAATCGTACAGTTGATCATACCCCAGCAGTTTTTTATGGAGGCGATAGTACCGCTGCACAATGTCATAGCGGCTGGTGACGGCACCCACCAATGCGTCCACATCTGCATCATCCAACTCATTCGACAGATTGCGCGATGCCACCCAGCTTGGATACGCACGCATCTTATCAATACTGCGTTTGTGCGACGCCAGCATATTAAACACAAACGTGGTGGTATGCGATAGGCCATGCAGCCCGTTTGTAAATACATCAGCGGCCCGTTGGCGTTGATCACGGTCAACCGAATGCAGGAATTTCAGAATCTGCCCTTGATTCAGGCTCTGTCCATCCAATTCATATTTGGCGCGGCTCATGACCTCTGTGAAATAACGATTCCACCCCGTCACTCCACTCAGCGAAAGCTCGGTGATGGTGTGTTCTTCTTTTTCGCTCAGGGTATACGGAGCAAGCAAGCGCGTCACCTTGAGATAATGTTCGTATTTTTTCAGCACAGCGTCATCCGCAAGTTTGGCGGTTTCGTCTGGTGCGGCACGCCATTCCAATTGGAAAAACATCAAGCGTTGGGCAAATTCGACCTGCTGCTTTTGGGCCTTTGCTAAGAACTTGCCGCTTTCTGGGTTGATGGTATCCGTCGTCCAAGTCAGTTGAGCAAAAACCACGATTCGGGCAACCATCTCCTGAATCGTTTCATATTCTTGCAGTGCCATCAGCATTTCGTGGGCGGTTAATCCCGCGACCTTCCCCCGATAGGTTCGGTCAAATGTGGTGAGACGGGCGCTAATCTTTTCAATGTCGGCCTGAATTTCAGGTGCATCTAGACTGGGGTATAAATCGCTCAAATCCCACCGGATGTCTTCGGCTCCGGTGTGGGTGGTGTCTACAAGTGTCATCAAATAATCTCCGCGCAAAATTAAATGAGTTGTCCAAGGTTGTCATTATAACACGCCTTGAAATGCAGTCTGGTTTGATGCTCTAAGAATTTCTTTTCCTTCTCAAAATCCGTGTTAGACTTAATCACTGTAAATGGCCCGACCTATATTCTTAGTTTTTTTGAAGCGACACCACGCCTATTATGCAACCATTAGACTCGCAAATCTCTCGCACCGACCCGACTTTTCAATCCAATGATGGCTATAATCGTGCCCTCGCTGCCGAACTACGCACCCGGCTAGCCTTCATCCGTCAAGGCGGCGGTGAAAGATACCGTCAGCGGCATAACGAGCAGGGCAAGTTATTCGTGCGTGATCGCATTGATAAATTGCTCGATTCTGGTTCACCCTTTCTTGAACTCTCCCCCCTTGCCGCATGGGAAATCTATGGCAACGAAGCCCCTACGGCTGGTATTGTCACAGGTATTGGGCGCGTTTCGGGGCGTGAATGTCTGATTATCGCCAACGACGCTACCGTCAAAGGTGGCAGCTATTTCCCCCTAACCGTTAAAAAACATCTGCGTGCCCAACAGGTCGCTCTGCAAAATCATCTGCCCTGTATCTACTTGGTGGATTCCGGTGGCGCATTTTTGCCGATGCAGGATGAAGTTTTCCCCGACCACGACGATTTTGGGCGCATCTTTTACAATCAGGCCGTCATGAGCGCCGAGGGCATCCCCCAACTATCGGCGGTGATGGGAAGTTGTACGGCGGGTGGTGCGTATGTTCCCGCTATGAGTGATGAAACCGTGATTGTCAAAGGCACAGGCACGATCTTTTTGGCTGGCCCCCCATTGGTCAAAGCCGCGACGGGTGAAGAGGTCACGTCCGAGGAATTAGGTGGCGCATACGTCCACACACATATCTCCGGTGTCGCCGATCATTTTGCCGAAAATGACGACCATGCCCTCGAAATTTTGCGCGAAATCGTGGCGACCCTCAACACCCGCAAAAAAGTAGATGTAGACATCGCCCCGCCCGAAGAACCGCTGTATGATGGGGCGGAACTCTATGGCATCATTCCCCAATCCTTCCGTGCCACCTATGATGTCCGGGAAGTGATTGCCCGTATCGTAGATGGCAGTAAATTCCGCGAATTTAAGGCCAATTATGGCACGACCCTTGTCACCGGATTTGCGCGGATTGAAGGCTACCCCGTTGGCATCGTCGCCAATAATGGGGTGCTGTTCGGCGAGAGTGCATTGAAAGGAGCGCACTTTATCGAGCTATGCTGTCAACGCAATATCCCCCTGCTCTTTTTGCAGAACATCACCGGCTTTATGGTTGGGCGCGATTATGAACGCGGGGGTATCGCCAAAGACGGCGCGAAGATGGTTCATGCCGTCGCCAATGCCACCGTCCCCAAATTAACCGTGATTATTGGGGGGAGCTTCGGCGCGGGCAATTATGGCATGTGTGGTCGGGCCTATAATCCGCGTTTCCTGTGGATGTGGCCCAATGCACGGATTAGCGTTATGGGGGGCGAACAAGCCGCCAATGTACTGGCAACCATCAAACAAGATCAACTGACGCGGGCCAAAGAACTACTCATGACCGAGGAACAATTAGCCGAGTTTAAGCGCCCCACCCTCGAAAAATATGAGCGTGAAGGCAATCCTTATTATTCAACTGCCCGTCTGTGGGATGATGGCATCCTTGACCCCGCTGAAACCCGCCGCGTGTTGGGCTTGGCTTTGAGCGCGTGTTTGAATGCCCCCACCGAGAAAACCCAGTTTGGAGTATTTAGGATGTAATCCATCTATGTTGACACTTTTTAAACCCAAAAATGAGCATCGGGGCGTCAAGCTACTTGGCAAGAAGAATCGGTCATTTCTCAAGGGCAAACATGGAGAACTTGATCGTCGAAAGGAAGTTTATCGTAACCTAGACCGTCGTTTATGGCTAAAAACACCTAACTATTATCGTAGTCGTAATAAAATCATGATTGGTGTCGCCTTATTTTTTGCCGCATTATGGTTTTTGGGCGGTGCCCTAATGTTTGTTTTCGGCGGAATCACATTAGCCCAGCGACTAGCAGATCTCAAATGGGCGCTGTATTTAGACGACACGGGTGCAGTTCTATTGGTCATAATAGGTGGTCTCTACCTGATGGCATTTGCAGGGTACCCTTATGGGTTGCAGGCTTATCTCATGATTACCCACCTAATGTATGCCACTGAGCTTTATAATGAACTTAAAGAAAAAGGTCAGGTCGTCTACGGCGACGTAATTGAAATAAAACAAGCCATCAGCGACAGGCTAGAAACGCAGATTAGCTATCAATTTCGCTTGCCAGATACCGAAACCACTGTTGAAGCAGATTATTTTACAGTGGTGCTGATTCAAGAGTTTCAAAAGGGCGACAAAATTGCCGTGCTTTATCTCAATCACCGTATTCACGTTTTGTTATAAGGTTTTTTATGCACTTCGACTTCTTCCCACCCCAAACCCCTGACGACACCAAACGCCTCACACAATGGCGAAATCGTGTCCTGAGCTATCATCCCGGTGATGAAACCAAAAGCGGCGGTTGGGATCAAGAACAATGGGAGCGTGAAATCCGCGTTCCCGGTTTTGACCCCGCCAAAATTTTTGAGCAAGCCCGCGCCCGCCTCATCAATTTTGATGTTGTACCACCGGAGCTACTGGAAATTACCACCCAATGGAATATCGAAGAACGCCTGCCCCAACGCGGCGACCTGATGATTCAACGCACCCACCTATTCAAAATCGGCAATTTGCGGCTGGCAGATGTGCTATCGGCGGTACAAATCGCCCAAATCATAGATGAGCCGCGCCGCTTCGCCTTGCAATACATCACCGTCAAAGGTCATCCCGAACAAGGCTGCTCAACCTACACCCTCGCATGGACGGACGATGACCGCATACTATTCACCATGCAACCGATTTCCAAACCCGGTAATTGGCTGACTCAGCTGGCTAACCCGATTATTACCCAGCACATCCGCCTAAAAGTGACCCACGCCATTCTCGATACCCTTGCCAAAGGCGTTTTGCTCGACCTCACAGGATACGAAGATGTTTAACAAAATCTTGATTGCCAACCGGGGCGAAATCGCGGCCCGTATCACCCGTGCCTGTCACGAATTGGGCATCTACGTCGTAGCAGTCTTTTCGGATGCCGATGCCAACGCCCTGCATACTCGCCTCGCCGATGAAGCCGTGCATATCGGTGGCCCTACCCCCGCCGATTCCTATTTGCGTGGGGAACGATTAATCACGGCAGCCCTCGAAACAGGCTGTGAAGCCATTCACCCGGGCTTCGGCTTCCTCTCCGAATCGCCCGAATTTGCCCAAGCCGTCACCGATGCTGGCCTAATTTTTATCGGCCCGTCTGCGGATACAATTTACAAAATGGGCATCAAAACGGGGGCCCGTTCGATTATGCAGGCGGCGGGGGTCCCGGTTGTGCCCGGTTTCCAAAGTACCAATGCCACCGATACGGATTTCCAAGAGGCCTCCGACCAAATTGGCTATCCGGTCATGGTCAAAGCCGCTGGGGGTGGGGGTGGCAAAGGCATTCGCATTGTCCACCAACATTCCGAATTATTAGATTCGATTGCCGCCGCCCGTCGTGAAGCCCAAAACGCCTTTGGGGATTCGACGGTGTTCCTCGAAAAATACATTGACCGGGGACGCCATATCGAATTTCAAGTCTTAGCGGACAAATTCGGCAGCACCGTCCATCTATTTGAACGTGAATGCTCCATCCAACGCCGTCACCAAAAAATCATCGAAGAAACCCCCTCCCCTTTTCTCAACGAATCAACCCGCCTGAGTATGGGCCAAGCCGCCGTCGCCGCCGCCCAAGCCGTCAACTATGTCAACGCGGGAACGGTTGAATTTATCGTGGCGGAGACAGGCGAGTTTTATTTCCTCGAAATGAACACCCGCCTGCAAGTCGAGCATCCTATTACGGAACTGGTCACAGGCGTGGATATTGTCAAAGCGCAAATTCAAATTGCCGCCGGGGAACGCCTGCCCTTCACCCAAGCCGATGTATCCCAACGCGGTCATGCCATTGAATGCCGTGTCTATGCCGAAGACCCCGCCAATAACTTCTTGCCTGCTATCGGGCCAGTCTTGCGGACGATTGAACCTGCCGGGCCGGGGGTGCGGGTGGATGCGGGGGTGGTGTCGGGTGATGAAGTCACGATTTATTACGACCCGATGATTGCCAAATTGATTGTCTATGCCGAAAGCCGCCCCGATGCCATCCGCAAAATGGATTGGGCATTAGCGCAATATGTCATCCTCGGCCTAACCACCAACCTGCAATTTTTGCGTGATGTCATTTTGCATCCGGCCTTTGTCATGGGCGAAACCACCACCCATTTTATTGACGAATTTTTGACCCCTTGGCAGCCGCCCCAAGCCATCCTGCCTGATGAAGCATTAATCGTTGCCGCGCTCAGTGACCTGTTGATTCCAGCGGGTCAGCTGACCTCGCCGCCGACTGGGGAAAATAACAACGGTGATTTGTACAGTCCTTGGGGTCGTAATGATAGTTTTAGAATGGGCCAGTCTGCATGACCCTATCAGTTGATGAAGCCTATGCCCTACTTACGCAATTGGGAGCGCCGTCACACCTCATTCGTCATGCCGAATTAGTCATTGAGGCTGCCGAAGTTTTGATTTCCCACTTTTCAAATATCGGTCTTGAATTTGACGCGCAGCTTGTTCGGTTAGGGTGCATCCTCCACGATACTGGCAAAATTTTGCATCCTGACGAATTGCAGAAAGAAGGGACGCAGCATACCACCGCCGGACATGAATTACTCGTAAAAAATGGGATAGAGCCACGAGTCACGGGTTTTTGTGTGTCCCATGAGCATTGGCAGGCGAATTCACCATCCCTTGAAACATTGATGGTTGCCCTAGCTGACAAATTATGGAAATGCAAGCGGTACACGGAGCTAGAGACGGTTACTATCCAGCAGGTCTCAGCAATTACGGGGCAAGACTTTTGGGCAATATTCATGGAATTGGACACTGTATTTGAGGCAATCGCAGACACTGGCCCACAAAGGCTTGCCAGAAGTATTCAGTAAAATTGGAGGGGTTATTTTGGAATTTCATTACTTACACGAAAATCAAGAACATCGTATCCAATTAGAACCGAATGGGGATGGCAATTACACCGCGCTCATTGGGGGCAAAATCTATAAAGTTGAGGTCAAGCGCCTCCAATCCGACTATATGATGCTGCTTATCAATGGCAAACGCCTACACGCCTATACCACCACCTCGTGCAGCACCCAAACGGGTATCCAAAAACGGCATGTGGCCCTTGTCGATCGTGAAGCCAGTATTTTCGAATTGGCGAAACCCCAAGCCAGTAACCGCCGCAAAACGACTAGCGCCGGGAGTGGTAGCCTAACAGCACAAATGCCCGGTCTAGTCACGCAGGTCTTAGTAAAAGCAGGCGAAATGGTCTCACAGGGCCAACCCCTCATGCTGTTGGAAGCGATGAAAATGGAAACCCGCCTCACTGCCCCACACGAGGGATGTGTCACGCGCCTATTTGTCAAACAAGGGGATACTGTTGAACGTGGACAGCAATTAGCCGAGGTCGAATCGGTCTAAGGGAACTGCAATCCGATTCCAATCGTCTAGGCATCAGATCAAGCATTTCCCATATAGCAGTGTGTATAACTGTTATAATTAGGCGAAGGAAGTCTTACATGTCCCAGCAAATCACGCGCCGTCAATTTCTCAAAATTGCGACTCGGTCAACCATTGTTACCTCGGTGATGACCTTAGGCGGTTTTGCTTATGTGACTGAAATTGAGCCACGCCATGTCTCTATTGAACATGTCACACTGAAAATTCGCCGCCTCGACCCCGCTTTTCATGGCTACAAATTGGTTCAAATCAGCGACCTCCACATGGATCATCTGTGGATGAGTGAGGAGCGTCTGTTTGGACTCATGCGTCTTGTCAACGAGCAGCAACCCGACGCTATCGCCATTACGGGTGATTACGTCACCGACCAAGCCGCCCCGTTCGAAAACGGCCTCATCAAAGCGCTGCAAATGCTCAATCCCCGTGACATTACGGTCGCGGTTCTGGGTAATCACGACCATTGGACGGATGCCACTATTGTTCGCCGTGCCATCCGCAGAAGTGGCATCACCGATTTGAACAACAAGGTCTATACCCTACAACGTGGTGACGCCATGCTCCATCTCTGTGGTGTCAATGATATTTGGGAAAAGCATCATCGTCTTGATTTAGTTCTAAATTCCCTACCGGATGATGGTGCAGCCATTCTATTAGCACACGAACCCGATTACGCCGACACCTCATCCCAAGCCGGACGCTTCGACCTCCAGTTATCGGGGCATTCGCACGGTGGTCAGGTACAGTTTCCGTTCATCGGCCCGATCATCGTACCGTACTTGGGCCAGAAATACCCATCTGGGCTATATACCGTCAACGGCATGTATCAATATACCAATCGGGGCTTAGGCATGGTATCGCCACAGGTACGCCTAAACTGCCCACCGGAAATCACCGTGTTTACGCTCATGAGCGCCAACGCATGACCCCGGTACGATTAGTTAGCTAGATGTCCCCTGAATTCGCGCCAAAATTTCCTGCGCACGTGGATGGTTGATCGTCCGCAAAATAGCGACTGCCCCATCCTTATCGCCTATCTCATACAAACGGCGTGCCCGTTCAATTAGCATTTCATCTTCTGACATTGTAGGCAGTTGTGGATAACCATAATTCGGAACTGGCCCGCCAACAGGGACTAGCCGATCACTCTCTTTCTTGAGCGACATCGCCGACCAAATCGGTATCCCGACTTGCAGACCCAACATGACGGGGATTAAGCATAGCCCAATGAGAATAATTGACAGCAAGCCCGTCACAATCCATCCGACTGTCATACCCACAAAATAAACAACTAACCGCTTGATGCCCTCGTTGGTATAGCCCGCATACAGATAGCCAATCCCTAAAAATCCAAAGAGTCCTGCCAATACTTCAAGCACGACCCCTGTATTGATACGATTGAGTTGGTCATTTGTCTGCATGTTCATAAATTTCAGAACTCCTTTGCGCTATAACCTAAGCGAAAACGCCCACCAGCAACCATTGGGAGTGCCTTGTTGTGAGCGAAAATCAGATAACCCGCCGTCAGTTTCTCAAGTCAATGGCGCTCTCGACTATTGCAACCTCTTCCATTAGCGTCCCTGTTTTGGCCTATGCAGCAAAAGTTGCGCCAAAACAGGTCACCATTGAACACGTTTCGCTAAAGATGCCGCTTCTCGACCCTGCTTTTCATGGCTACAAATTAGTCCAGATCAGTGATTTTCATATGGACTATACGTGGATGAGCGAAAATCGTCTCACCATGCTCATGCACCTTGTCAATGACCAGAAACCCGATGCCGTCGCCATCACTGGCGATTTCGTAACATGGCAGGCCGACCCCTTTGAAGATAGTCTGGTCAGGGCTATGCAAATGGTCAATCCACGCGACTCCACCGTAGCCGTTTTGGGCAACCACGACTATTGGACAAACGACGAGGCTGTTCGGCGGGCCATTCGTCGCGGCGGCATTACCGATATCAAGAATAAATTCCATACCGTTCGGCGGGGCACATCCATGCTTCACCTATGCGGGGTTGACGACATTGTGGAAAAGCGGCATCGTCTAAATTTAGTCTTAGAGGCTCTCCCCGACGCTGGTGCAGCCATATTGTTAGCCCATGAACCCGATTACGCCGACGTATCATCGAGAACCAAACGCTTCGACGTCCAGTTATCAGGCCATTCGCATGGTGGGCAAGTCAAAATTCCCTTGATTGGCCCTATTTTCCTACCGCAGATGGCCCACCAATACCCGGAGGGGCAGTATACGGTTAATGGGATGCTGCAATACACCAATCGTGGCCTCGGTCTGGCCTATCCTCAATTTAGGATCAATTGCCCACCTGAAATCACTGTGTTTACACTAGAATCCCCACCTGAGCATTAAAACACACACGAACATACACGAACACATCATGCCAAGTAGAATGGCAATGATTGTCCCCAACTTTTCGCCAAAAGGTAAGGTCTTGGGTCGTGGAATTGGTTTCTCATCCATCTAGTCTATCTTCCCCGCCGCCCGCGCCCGCGCCAGCACATTTTCCGCCGAGCGCACCATCGGCATATCCACCATAGACCCTTCAAAAACGAACACCCCGGTGTACCCTGCTTGTCTGGCATCGTGGGCTTCGATCAATTTGCGGGCATATTCAATTTCTTCATCACTTGGCGTAAAAATCTCATTTATCAAGTCAACATGATCGGGGTGTATCGCCAGTTTGCCTGTGTAACCCATCCGTCGTGCTTTAGTGGTCTCCGCCTTTAGGCCATCCATATCGCGCAGTTTAACATAAGGCGTATCAATCGCCTGCAATCCAAACGCCGCCGCGTGCAGCACCACCGCACTCCGTGCATAAAATACTTCATCCGCGCCTTCTGAACGGATCGCCCCCATACTGCCTGCCAAATCCTCGGCCCCAAACATCAACGCCACTAAACGAGAATCGGCTTGGGCAATTTGGGGTAGGTTGACCACGCCCTTGGCCGTTTCAATCAACGCAACTAGCTTGATCGTCCCCGGCTCAATCCCCAAGATAATTTCGCGCTCCAACAGGGTATGTGAAAGTTGCTGAACCTCACGGGCGCTTTCGACTTTGGGCAGCACATAACCATCCGGCTTGCCGATGACCGTCATGGTAATGTCCTCAACCTGCATCCCCTTCTTGGCCTGATTCAACCGCACCAGTCGTTCGGTTCGGCCAAAGTCCAGCGAGGTGAGCGCGTGTTGAATCACCTGACGCGCTTGGTCTTTGTTATTCAGCGCGACCCCATCTTCCATATCCATAATCAGGGAATCCATCCCCATTGACGCCCCTTTGGTAATCTTCTTGAGGTCGTCCCCCGGCATAATCAAAATCGCTCGCCGAACTCGACTGGATTGATCTAGTGTATTCATCAAATTTGCGCCTCCGGGCGTTTTAAAAATAGCACCGCACGTTCTACTTCACAGACCACGTCCCCGTGCTGATTCCGCGCAATATGTTTGAGGTTGACAATGCCTCGGTCTGGCTTTGATGTGGATTCGCGTTTGCTCAACACTTCTGTCTCGACATAAATCGTATCGCCATGAAAAACGGGCTTGGGGTGCTGAATACGTTCATAGCCCAAATTGGCGATAATCGTACCATCCGTCAACTCACTGACCGTCAGGCCGACCACCAATCCCAACGTGAACAAACCGTTCACAATCCGCCGTCCAAAATCCGTCTTACTGGCAAAATCCTCATTGATATGCAGCGCCTGAGTATTCATGGTCAAGGCCGAAAACAGCACATTGTCCATTTCCGTCACAGTGCGCCCCGTAAAATGCCTAATCTTCATTCCCGGCTCTAACTCATCAAAGTATTTTCCCGGCATGGCAATAGATTTCCTCGACTGTGGATGATACGGATAAGCCTACCGCAAAGGGGGATTTCTGACCATGACACCCGCCTGCTAAATTGGTTATCATTGGCCTATTCTTATTAACAAAAAGTGAGTGTTACCGATGAGACTAGAGAATAAAATCGCTGTAATTACGGGCGCATCCCGGGGTATCGGTGAAGCTATTGCACTAGGTTATGTGCGTGAAGGAGCCACCGTCGTGATTGCCAGCCGCAAACAAGAGGCGCTTGATGAAGTAGCTGCAACTCTTCGCACCGCCGGAGGTCAAGTGCTGACCATCGCCACCCATACTGGGGACGAAAGCCAATGCAAGCGGCTGATTGAACGCACCGTCGAGGAATTTGGACGGATAGATATTTTGGTCAACAATGGCGCCACCAATCCCCATTTTGGCCCGATTACCACCGCTGAGGCCAGCCATTGGCAGAAAATTATCGAAGTCAATCTCTTGGGCTATTTCAATCTCTGCAAATTCGCAGCTGAAGCAATGACCAAAACAGGTGGTGGAAAAATTATCAACATGGCCTCAGTTGCAGGCATCAATCCGGCCCCGATGATGGGTGTCTACAGCATCAGTAAAGCTGCCGTGATTATGCTTACCAAGTCGCTGGCTATGGAGCTTGGTGCCAATAACATTCAGGTCAATGCCATCGCCCCCGGGGTCATCAAAACTAAGTTTGCCGCCGCGTTGTGGGGTGACCCCAACATCAGCAAGCGCTATACCGACCGCACCCCCGCCGGAAGAATTGGCGAAACTGAAGATATCGTAGAAGCCGCCATCTATTTGGCCTCAGAGGGTTCAAGCTATATGACAGGACAGGTGTTAGTTTTAGATGGGGGCAACAGCGTTACAGGGTTCTAAGCCATGTTATTGCCAAAAAACCGATTAATGGCCTCTGCCACTTCTTGAGGGCGTGTGATGGTTGGCACATGCCCCGTCTCCTCAAATATCTGCAATTCGCAATTTGGCAGTTGCGAAGCCGTCCATTTTGCATCTTCTAGGAGAGCAAGGCTGTCTAATTCACCATGCAACAGCAACACGGGCTGCTGGATTTGGGAAAGTTGTGGTCGCAAATCCAACCCCAGCACACACTCATACAACTGGATGGCGGCCTCTTGTCCGGCGCGTGCCAGAATTTGCCGACCCCACCGTTTAATTGCGCTACTATTGGGTTCAGGCACGCACACATCCACAAACCAATCAATGGTCGGCTGATAGTTGTGCTTGAGGCCCTTCAAGAAGGCATCATCGTCACTAGGCGCCGGACGATAAACCACACTACCTACCAACGCCAGACCTTTGATTCGCTGCGGTTGCTGTCTAGCAGCTAACAGCGCAATCAAGCAACCCGCCGATTCCGCCGCCAACACACATTCCTCAATCCCTAAATGGTCAAGCACCGCGAAAATATCCCCCACCATGTTTTCAATGGTGATAGATTCAACAGGTGCGGTCGTTGCGCCTGTCCCCCGATGGTCATAAGCAATGGCGTGCCATGATTGGCTGAGATAGGAAAAAGGTTGCGTCCATAGTTCCCAACTGCCTGCCCAGCCGCCTACCGCCAACATATGCTGGGGTGCATTGCCAAAGGAAACGGTAAAGAGTTCAGCTTGGTTGTGTCTTATAAACATAACAATTCCATGTTGCTTCAGTGATTACGCGCCATCGCGGCGATACACAATTCGTCCCTCAGCAACCGTCATATGAACATTCATCTGTTCATCTACCATCACCAAGTCGGCGTCTTTTTGCACATCAAGGCTACCTTTGCGATCATCAATTCCAATGGCCCGCGCTGCATTCAGACTGCTCACTTGCCAGATTTCCGCAAGTGGCCGACCCGATGCTTGAACAAAATTAGCAAGCGCCTTCTCCATAGTAATGGTACTGCCTGCCAGCGTTCCATCGGCTAGGCGGGCTACTCCATCTTTGACAATTATCATGCGCTCATCTACCGGATATTCACCATCCGGCATCCCGGTTCCCCGAATAGCATCGGTAATTAGGATCACGCCATCCGGTTCTTTCGCCGCCAAAAGTAGCTTCATCATGGCCGGATGCACGTGGATGTTGTCAGATATCAGTTCACAGCGTATCTCAGGGGTCGTCAATACTGCCCCAACTGCCCCCGGATTCCGATGATGCAGTTCGCTCATCGCGTTAAAGGTATGCGTTGAATGGCGCAACCCCAACTGCACGGCCCGCATAACTTGATCATAATTCGCCGCGCTGTGTGCCACCGAAACGGTAATCCCGCGATTGGCACACTCCTGAATCAGCCAGAGGTTTTCTTCATATTCGGGTGCAAGTGCCAGTAGCCGAACGATCCCCATTTCAAGCCAACCCATCGCCTCTTCAGGATCGGCCCGTCGAATCAGGCCAAGGTTCTGTGCGCCGCACTTTTGAGGGTTCAGATATGGCCCTTCCACATGAGCGCCAACCAATGTCGCCCCATCTACTTGTGGCCCTTTTGCCGCAGCAATAGCCTCTAAAGCTTTGGTAATGCGTGACGGCGTATCCGTCCATGTAGTTGCCAGAAATGCAGTAACCCCGTGTTGAGCATAGAATTTGGCAACCGTCTGCAACCCCACTGGGTCAGCATCCATCGCATCATAACCCATCGCCCCATGCACATGCACATCTACAAAACCGGGGAGCAACGTTAGGCCGTTCGCATCAATCACTTCAATTTCGTCATCATCAAGTGTATTACCCGGCCCCATTCCAACGATTTCGGAGCCATGCCAGTGCAGCCAACCGCGTTCCCACTCACCCGAAGTAGTCATGATTCGAGCGTTTTCGATTAACACTGCATTTTCAGTTGGCATCCAATTCTCCCTACATTCATTTTCAATAGATTCTACCCTGACTTGAGGGAAAAACCCACGCACACTCCCGTGCATCAGTTGATTTATAATTAACCTAATCGCTTCTTTTACTCAACTACCTCATGCAAGGAGTATCTATGCCGTACTCACCGACTTCCCATAGCAAATTATGGCGAGGACTATTTTGTCTCGTGTTGATGGTCATGCTGTTGCACATGACTCCCACAACCTCAGCTCAAAGCAGTGGCGGGGTTCAGGAATTTACTGGCGCCATCGGCAAAAACGACGATGGCTATTATTATGATTTGTTTGACCTGCAAGCTGGACAAACGGTGTACCTCTATATGGAAGCCCTATCCGGCGATCTTGACCCCTATCTCTATTTCGGAAACCTCGACTTTACCGAAGTCTATACCGAAGATGACGACAGCGGCGGTAATCTGAACGCGGCCCTTGAATTTGTCGTGCCTGCCGATGGTGACTACAGCACCTATGTCACCCATATCGAAGGCACAACCGGTGATTTCCGTTACCTAATCGGTATAGATGTCCCCAGCGTCCTCGACGGTTCTGCCCTTCCGACAGGCGATGAAGTGGCATTTTTATATAACGCCGCCAAAGTACAAGAGTTTTCTGGCACGGTCGCAGAAGATGGCACGGGCCAATATTACGATATGTTCGACCTTGTCGAAGGGGATACGCTCTATCTTTATGTGGAAGCCCAGTCCGATCAGATTGACCCCTACCTGTATCTAGGCAATCTCGATTTTTCCGAGGTCTTACTAGAAGATGACGACAGCGGAGGCAACTTTGACCCCGCCATCGAATTTAACATTCCTGCAGATGGTGATTACAGCATCTACGTCAGTGCCATCGAAGGCACATTCGGCGATTATCGTCTACTAATCGGCCTTAATGCCCCTGATGTCCTCGATGGCACAGCTCAGGTGACAAGTGATGTAATTGCGATACTTTACAACAGCGCCGCACCTGCCGAATCCGCTGGCCTGGCCCGCGTCCAAGAGTTTTCTGGCAGCATCAGAGCCGGCTCGGCAGAGGATGCCAGTGGTGTTTATTATGACCTCTTTGATCTAAAAGCAGGCGAAACACTCTTTGTCTACGTCGAAGCGGTCTCGGCTGAACTCGATCCCTATGTCTATATCGGCGATATAGATTTTGATGAGGTATACATCGAAGACGACGATGGCGGTGGTGATCTCAACTCAGCGGTCGAATTCCCCATCCCAGCGGATGGTGATTATAGTATCTTGGTCAGTCACATCGAGGGCACTATCGGGGATTATCGTGTTTTGATCGGTCTTGATGCCCCAGATGTCCTAAATGGCACAGCCCAACCGACCGGTGATGAAATCGCGGTCTTATATCAAAGTGCAGATTCCGGCGGCGGCACTGAACCAGAAGTTAATGTCGAAATCCCCATCAGCAATTGCAAGACTCCAGCCGAACGCCCAGTTTTGAGTGGGCCGGAAGAAACCTATGCTACCGATTATTTTGTTATCCACTATACTTTCTCTGGTCAAGATGCCATCACGCAAAACTACCTCAACGAAGTCATTGACTCCCTCGATTATGTATATGACACCGAAATCAACCAGTTTGGATGGCCTGCCCCCCCACCCGATTGTGGTGAAGGCGGTGATGGTCGGTTCGACATCTATCTGATGGAAACCATCAAAGCCGACGGCGTATATGGCTTTGCCCAACCGCAAGGCGTGGTTGGCGACAACCCGTCCTCGGCCAACGGTGAAGCATACGCGGCCTATGGCTTCCTTGTGGTAGACAACGACTTCTCCAGTGATGCTGACCCATTGGCAACCATGCGTGCCACTGTCGCCCATGAATTCCACCACGTTGTCCAGTTCGGTTATGACATCAACGACGCCATGAACTGGTACTATGAAGCCACCGCCTCTTGGATGGAAACCCAAGTCTATCCACTTGATGAAGCGGCCTCACCCTATATTTCGACCCGCTTCGAATATACCGATGTGTGTATTGGTGCCAATACCGAGGACAGTTTGTTGGTCTATGCCGATTGGATGGCGATTGATACCCTTGCCCGCGAGTATGGCCCGGAATCGGTTCAGCTCATGTGGGATTATGTCGCCAACGTCGAAGGCATGGCGGCCCTGTTTGGTCTGTTGGAAGAATTAGGAACAACTCCGCAGGCATTCATTGAGCAATACGCCATCCGCAATTTGCTGCTCGATTATGACCAAGCCCCTCGCTTTGCACGTCAGGTCTATCTCGAAAACATCATCAGTTCGACAGGCAACTGGACATTTGGGTTCTCAGGTGTCCAGCAGCTTGCAGTTGACTATGTGCAGCTAGATTTGAGGGGTGCCTATCGTTTCACCAGCAACCAACCCAATATTAGCTTGGTGGTAGTCGGTGTGGACACGAACAACGATACGGCAGACATTTACGAAGTCGGTCCGGACGGTGTTGTAGATACATCCGCCTATACCAATGCCTACGTCATCGTCCTCAACACCGACACTCACGATGCCCCTGAAAACTGCACATTCACCGATTGGAGTATCACGGTCGGTGATGCCGCTGGCGAAGCACCCCAAGCGCCCATTAGCACTGTGGATGCCTCCCGCTTCAAAGCCCCACGTTAAAATTCCCCATTCGGAGAGAGGTCATCTGGCCTCTCCCGATTTTTCTAATCTATTTACACAATCTCTGGTTAAGAATAACCCTTGTGTGGTATGCTATCTGGCAATTAATCAATTAACCCTCTATGGGTACGATGAAAAACTTTTACCTACTGTGCGGAATACTCCCCGAACCTATAGACCACTGTGTGAATACTCTCAGTATGTTTGCCTTTCGTCACAAGACTGGCTCATTTCTGTAAAGGAAGTTTAATTACATGGCAACACAAGTGTTTGTTACAAACCTACCACTTACCACCACGGAAGACGATGTGCAGGCGCTTTTCGCTCAGGTTGGTGAGGTAGTTGGCGTAAAACTTGTCCGAGATCAACAAACGGGTGAGTATAAAGGATTTGGCTTTGTCCACATGGCAGATGATGAAGCGGCCCAACAAGCGATTCAAACGTTGAATAACTTTGAGTACGAAGGGCAAAAAATCCTTGTTCGGGAATCGCGCCCGCAACGCACCAAGAAAGAGAAAATGGACGCGCGTCGCATGTTTGCGGAGGAACTGGCCGACAAACTCAACGAGACCAATCCCAAAGCCCGCTTCCAACTCCGTCGCATTGTCGAATCGCAAGGCCGCACCTTTGCCCAAAAGCTACTCGATGAAACGCTTCGCATTGAAGAAGAGGGCGGCATGATGACGATTGATGGGTCTCGCCGCCGCACCATTGGAGGTGTCTTCCTCTTTCTGGCGTGGCAGCGTGTCCCGGACACTGTGCGCAATAAGATTTTCCCAGACCGTGCTCGCCTGAAGAAACGCGCTGAACAGAAACAGCGCGAAAACAATGGTGAGATTGATAACGAGGCGATTGAAGGGGAAGAGCTGGAAACCCCTGCCGCGCCGCCTGCCCCGCCAATTCCAACCGCCGAACTTCTGGCGCAACTGGCTGAACTGCGTGACGCTGAACAAGCGGCTGAGAAAAAAGTGGAGGATATTCGAGCACGCCGCGCTCCCGGCGGATTGTTCTCTGCCCTCAAGGATGTCGCCGAGATCAAAAATCAGATCAACGCCCTGCTGAAAGAGTATCCCGGCCTCGAATAGTCACTAATGAACGGGTAGAACAGATACAAACCGCTATTTGTTCTACCTGTCTCCGCCGTCACTCAATGACAATGACCGCCACATGGTATAGCGTGGGCCATGCCCAAAACCCGCCTGCAAATCGCCCTCAATCCGAAATCCAAGTCGCTCGTAAAAACCGACCGCATCGGGTCGTGCATTGCACCACAATAGCGTACCACCCTGCCCGATTGCATAGTCTATGCAACAGAGTATCACGGCCTTGCCAATCCCCCGCCCCTGAAATTCCGGCAAGGTTGCCACTGCCCGCAATCGCCATGCCGTCGGCTGATACTGACCAGACGGCGCGTCAAGGATGACGGTTGCCACACTCACTAACTGTCCTTCCCAAAAACCACCCATATGCCGCGTACCTGCTGCCTCATCCCCCGGGCGTTGAATTGCTTCCGGCGGGTCATTCGGCCACAACACCGTTCGCCGGATGGCATAGGTCGCCTCAACCGGAATGGGTCGAGCTTCAATATCATTTTCAGAGCTAGCCATGGTAGCGACTCATCCTTCCCAATCAAAAAATCGCCAGCGTGTACTGACGATTTTCCATGTTTTAAGCTGAAAACTACTTGGCTTCTTTGTCGCGCACATCGCCAATGACTTTTGCCGGGACACCCGCCACAACTGCATAGGCAGGCACATCTTTTGTCACCACCGCGCCCGCACCAACAAGGGCATTTTCGCCAATCGTGATCCCACAAATAATCGTGGCGTTGCTGCCAATCGAGGCCCGTTTTTTGATGATCGTCTCAACCACGTGCCAATCGTCCCCGGTTTGCATCGAGCCATCGGGATTGGTTGATCGTGGATAAATGTCATTCGTAAACATCACCCCATGCCCGATAAAAACTTCATCTTCAAGCACGACCCCTTCGCAGATAAAGGAATGCGAGGAGACTTTGCAGCGTGCCCCAATCGTTACCCCTGATTGAATTTCGACAAACGGCCCAATTTTGGTCTCGTCACCAATCGTGCAGCCATAAACATTGACTAAATCGGGCTGGAAAATTCTCACCCCGTTGCCGAGGCGAACATTCTCTTTAACAGGCATTCTAAGTGTCCTTTCGGAAGATCCTCAACATAAACCTATCTATTATACTTCAGAAAGGACGCCGTTCTTTCATGGAATTCGCAGCACCTGCCCCACATAAATAACGTTCGGGTTGACAATACCGTTGGCAGCAATCAGGGCACTCATCGAAACCCCATACCGCAACGCGATCCGATACAAATTTTCACCCTGCTGTACCACATGCGTCTGACCGCTGTAGCTGGTGGTTATAGTCGTCGCAGGTGGATACGTCACCGTCGTTGGGATGGTCACAACAGGCGTATAATTCGTCGTAGGCACAACGGTGTAGGCCGTCGGAATCACCAGTGGCTGCCCCACATAAAGCTGATTGATGTTGACGATGTAATTCACGGCTGCCAATGCAGATAACGACACCCCAAACCGTTGGGCAATTCGCGCCAAGGTATCCCCCGGCTGCACAAGATAAACCAAGCCGTTCGTCGAAATCGCACCCGTAGGATAGGTTGGGAATGTGTTGCTCGGGGTAGTCGCCGTATAACCGGGACACCCTGACCATGTGAAAATATACTCTTTTCCACCTAGCCCCGGCGCATTAACTTGAAATTCCCCGCTGCTTAGACGATAAAGGCTTGTGTCAAAACCCGCCTTAATCAATGTATTGGTATACGGAGCACCCAGCGCCGCGATTTCTTGGAAACTCGCAAACAACACCGTCACAGGTTGGTTACCAATTGGTTTGATGACTTCGATCCCAGTTGACCGGCAATAAACCGCTACCGTCTGCTCAGGATCAACCACAATATTGTTTAATCGGCCATCATCCGGCGGCGGAATCGAGCATTCTTGGATTAGGTCAACATCTATCGCCGAGCCCGCATTGGCATCATTTATAAACAGGGTAATTGTGACAGTCGCCACTGTGCCGGGAGATTGCGGAGACGCCCAGTAGACGCTGATCGTTGGGCTGGTCTGTGGACCAGAGGGTCCACCTACACTAAAAATTGCGCGAGGAGTTGCAGTTGGGCTTGTCGCCGTGACCGACACCCGATAGCCGTTAGTATCAGCAATACCTGCTGGCGGCGTCTGGACAAAAATCGTAAACCCGTTCCGGCAATACCCCGGAATTGTGACCGTCCATCCCCCCGGCAAGGCTTGGATGCCAGCCTGAGCACGCTGCGTGGGGATTGTAAAGATGGTTACAACAAAGATGAATGCTGTCAAAACTAGCGCAATTCTTCGCATATTCTAACCTCTTAACAACAACTATACTCGTATACTTCTACTATATACCGCAAAGTCGTTATAAGTCAGTTAGAGTCAGGATAGCATCGCAATAGGATGGTCTTTTCGTGAGGAAAATCAACAGGTAGGGCACACCTTCTCCCTACCCTATTGTCGTTAGGATTATCATCCAGCGCGGCTAGTAATCCACACACCATCCTCGTGCCGTCCGCCTGCGAGATAAAACACGCGCTGCTTTTGCCGTTTGGCCTCCTCTTCCGTAAGCCAAAAACTTAATGTCCGGCCTCGTATTGATGCCAAATGTTCCAATGCCGCCATCACATGCGAACACGCAATCCCTTGATTGATTGCCCACTCGCATGTACAGCGGGTATGAATCGTGCCATCGTGTTCAAATTTGACTGTGACGACGTGGTTGGCAACCGGGTTAGAAACGCTTTCGACAACGAAGGTGTCATGATCCACCCGACGGGCTTGCAATCTTCGACTCTGCGCTTGCAGTTGTTTGATGTATTTAGGCTTCATATTCAGGTATAGGTGCTCCTGCTGCACAGTTTTCAGAACATATATTCTATTATACATCAAAAACGTTAGTTTTGTGTTAACAAATCGTCCAAAATATACAAAAAGGCTGGCTAAATATGACCTGCCTTTTACGGCTTATTGAAAGCGTCTACTGGCTATTGGTATTGCAACATAACGTATATCTGAATGAGCACTGAATGCCGTGCTATGCCCACGTCTTGACCGATCGTTGCAACACCAGCATTAACAAATAGGTTCACAGTTCCGTCGGCTGGAATCGTAATCTCGCGGACAAAACGCTGCGGGGGACTTCCAAGTTCAGATGATACTTCAGAAAATGCCCCGCCGATGACAAACATCTGATCGAGCACACTACCATTTTATTCAATAGAGAAGCGCGTCAAAGTCTTACTCTACTTTACTAGATCTATACCAGATCACTCGTCGTGCATCCCCAAGAGACACCGATCAATCTAAAACGTTACAATACCCCCTTAACATTTCTCAAACCAACCCACTGCACAAGAATTCAAACTTGCCGCCACATTTCTAAACTGGTAATGTTAAAGTCTCGTCATTATCGAAAACATCCCAATGGAGAGCCGATGAGTGTTGATAATCTCGCCGGACAAACGCTGGGTCAGTATGAGCTAAAAGAACTGCTTGGCGCGGGCGGCATGGGTGCGGTTTATCGTGCCCACCAAAAGAATCTCAAACGCTGGGTAGCCGTCAAGGTACTCCCCGCGACACTAGCTGGTCAAGCCCTCTATCTGGAACGCTTCAACCGTGAAGCCCAGACTGCTGCATCGCTTGAACACCAGCATATCGTGCCCGTCTACGATTATGGCTTACAGCGTGGCACCAGCTATGTTGTGATGCGCCTTTTGACAGGTGGCACATTAGCTGACCGACTCAATGACACGTTGACCAATGAAAAACCTCTGCCTGCCCCACGTGAAGTCGCTGACCTGCTCAAGCAAATTGCCAGCGCCCTCGATTATGCCCATGACCGGGGCGTCATCCACCGTGACGTTAAACCAAGCAATATTATGTTCGACGGTCAGGGTGTCGCATTCTTGGTGGATTTTGGGATCGCCAAGCTGATTGAAGTCACTGGCGCGGGCTTAACTGGCACCAATATGACGATGGGTACGCCCTCGTTTATGCCACCCGAACAATGGCGTGGCGAAACCGTCACCCCTGCCTCCGATCAATATTCACTTGCCGTCATCGCCTATCAATTATTGGTTGGCAAACTTCCCTTCGAAGCCACGACGCCTTATGCCTTGATGCACAAGCATCTCAATGAACCGCCACCACCGCCCCACATGGAACGCAGCGGCATTCCAGAAACTATCACCACAGTCTTGGTACAGGCACTCGCTAAACAGCCTGAGGATCGCTATCCTGACTGCATAACGTTCGCCGCTGCCTTCGAAGATGCCTGTTCTGGCTTCGATGACGTCAAAACCTCTTTTTTCACAACGCCCCTGCAAGTTCGCACCAAAGTCGCAGCGCGCACGATGCCAAAAGAATATGAAGGTGAAAAAGCCACAACGGTCTTACCCACCTCAAAACCCGTTCATAAGAACCCGCTACTCTGGCTTGCCGTTGGCGTAATGGCCGTGGTGTTGGGCGCGATCATTTTTCTCGTCGCTAGCAATTCGGGCGACGACAAGCAAGATGAAACGAAACCCACCTCCATTGCCCAATTAGATACCCCGACCGAAGAAATCGCCCTCACCAGTACACCAACACCCACCGCGACTTCAGATGCTGTTGACCCCGAAGCCGCAGCCCAAGCAACTTTTGACGCCCAAAATACCAGAAATGCGGTCGAGGCATCCCAAACAGCTTTTCAACAAACCGTTGATGCAGGGGTATTGATTCGCGCCCAAACCGCGACGGCAACCCTTTGGACAAAGACCCCGACATCAACTGCAACCAATACACCAACCGCCACAAGAACACCGACCTATACACCGTCTTCCACCAACACGCTATCGCCAACCCCAACCGCTAGCAATACTCCAACAGCGACCCGCACCTTCACGCCTTCGCCGACGCATACTGCCAGTGTTACCTATACACCATCGCTGACCCCAACCGCCACAAATACGCCGCAAGCAACCAATACTCATACACCGACTCCTACGCCATCATCAACTCCAACTTCAACCCCACGTCCATCGAACACGCCTGCTCCTACTATTGATACCCGTGCCACGATCTTGGCGATGCAGACGCAGCCCACTATACCAGCAGTTCTAAACTACAATCCTCAATTAGTGCAAAACGTCCCCGGCACGCTGGTTTTTGGGCCACAGGCTGGCAATTTCACCTATCGGGATGATGGGTTTATTCGCAGCGCGGCATCCGGTGCAAATACACGCGATTTCATTGCCGAAGTCACATTCGTCAATCCCTATCCGACCTCAGAAGCAGTATGGGATGCGGGCTTCCTATTCCGCGAAACTGCCACCGATTCCCAACTGCGCCTGATTATTGACTCCAATTTAAACTATAGCCTCAGCAATTGGCAGGGCGGCGACAACGTCACCGATATTGAGTCCGGCAAGATTTTCGGCTTAAATCTGGAAGACGGTGACTCCAATCAATTGATGCTGGTAGTAGTAGATGGCACTGGCGTTCTGTTCATTAACGGCAATTTGGTGATCACGCTGAATATTTCCAGCCGCACCGAAGTTGGCAATGTCTCATTTGGTACAAGTCTGGTACAGGGCAATTTATCCATAGGCGAGATCATGCGGTATCGAAATTTCGCCGTCTGGTCAATTCAAGAAAATGCCTGCGTCTTAACCCCCAGCCAATCCCAATCCCGACTCCGCGAGGAGCCAAGCACCGAAGCCGAAGTTGCTGCCAATATCGCGCTTGGGGATCAACTACTCGCTACCGGAATCACAACTGGCACGGATGGCTTTAATTGGCTGCAAGTCGCAGGTAACGTCTGGATACGCGAGGATATTGTCACCACCAATGGTGACTGCGCGACCCTACCAATCGTAAATGCACAGGGCGCGACCCCAACACCAACCATAACCCCGATCATTCCTACCCCAACCCCCGCTTCGATAGGAAATGTCTCGAGCTGGCCGATTGAAGCTGCCCCTGTCTTTGGGCCATCCTCTGGCATATTGCAGGCGCTCGATAATGAACTGATTGACTACGTGCCTGCTCAGGTAAACTTGAAGGATTTTGTCACCGAGGTGGTGTTTGCCAACCCCTCCCCGACCAGCCAAGCATGGGATTTCGGCTTCCTCATTCACGATCAAGGTACGGAATTTTATACCATCGCAGTCAATTCCGTTGGCGAATGGAACATCCTGCTGACACTGCAAGATACCAACACGATTGCCAGCGGCAACCTCTCCAACTTTGATACCAGCGAAGGTGGCTCAAACAGTCTCCGACTTATCGCAACGGGCGATGTGGCTCTGATCTATTTGAATGACGAATTCGTCACAACCATTGATTTAACGGGCCTCCCCGATAGCGGTGATGTGTCTATTGCATCCGGGCTAAATATAGAGTATGACGTTGAGCGGCAGTTCAATTACAGCAATTTCACAATCTGGCCGTTGGAACAAATCTATGGCCCGGTCGCTGGTAGCCTTAACCACGAGGCCGATGGTAACCTTGAAACGACCTTTGCACGCGGCTCGGCCAAAGATTTTGTCATCACGACAACCTTTACCAATCCCTATGATGCCACGTCCAACGCATGGGATTATGGCTTCTTGTTCCGCAACAGCCCAAGCGAAACCTATATCTTTGGGGTTGATTCAACCAACCATTGGATATTGTTTGTGCTAAAGAACAATCAATACAATACTCTCGCCGAAGGCACGATTGCTCAATTAAATACGGCGGATGGTGAACAAAATCAAATAACCATCTTGGCCGTTGGTAATTTAGGCTATTTGTTCGTCAATAATCAGCTCGTGGCGTCACTAGACCTCAGCGAATGGGTCTCTAGCGGCGGATTTGCACTCACCATCGGTCTGGTTAATGAGGTCGCAGGTGAAACCACCGATTACGGCAATTTTAGTATTTGGCGCCTGCAATAAGTCATTTCCCATAACCTCGTTATCACTTGGGTTATCCGTATAAGGAATTTGCGGATAACCCACTTTCAGTCCATACTTCTTCTCCAAGTCAGCCGACCCAAACAAATTAGTGTTTTTCTGGAGGATATTTTCTTATGTGCTCACCCAATGTTGCACACACTGTTCGTGAACGCATCGCCCATGAAGGACGCTCCCAATTGAGCCGCCGCAACTTTCTGCGGATGGGTGGCCTTTCCGCAGGCGGTGTCGCTGTTGCCTCGATGTTAGGGCCAAACAAACTGGCAATTGCCCGCGCCCAGCAAGCCAGTGAGGTCATTGACCTTACTCACGTATTCTCCGTCAACGTCCCCACCTATCTGATTGGCGAAGGCCCTACCCGCGAAACATTTGTCACGGTTGAACAAGATGGCTTCTACATTCAGAAATGGAACTTTGGCGAACACGCCGGAACCCATGTGGACATCCCGGCCCACTTCGTCGCCGACGGCACAACGGTAGATAACTACGACGCGGCTAATCTCGTCAGCCCTGCCGTCGTCATTGATATTTCCGCCAAAGCCGCCGATGTCGCCGATGCTACCCTTGATGTTGCGGATATTGAGGCATGGGAAAGCACCAATGGCGAAATCCCCTCAGGCGCAGTCGTATTCCTCTATTCAGGTTGGGATGCCAAATGGAATGACCCATTAGCCTTCCGCAATGCCGATGCCGACGGCGTCCAACATTACCCCGGCTTCAGTCCGGAGGCCGCCGCCTTCCTTGTCGAACAACGCGATATTCACGGCATTGGTGTAGACACACTCAGCCTTGATATTGGTGCTTCGGCAACCTTCGATGTTCATGTCACTGTTTTGGGGGCGGGCAAATTTGGCATTGAAGGGGTCGCCAACCTCGCCGCTATCAAAGATCGTCAGGCAACCGTTATCGTCGGCATTCCTCGTTGGGAAGCTGGCTCCGGTGGCCCGGCTCGAATCCTCGCCCTCGCTTAGTCAATAAACAACAAGGGCGATCCTTAAAAAATCGCCCTTTTCATTCTTTACGCCTATCGAGACATCTTCCTGATCTTTAGCCGGCAATATCGCGTAGCGCATCCACGTTCTTTATAACCAAATGCCGTCCATCATAGTCAACGACCCCCTGCCGCACCCATTCGCGCAATGTACGGTCAAGCGCATCCCCATCCATCCCTGCGGCGCGTGCCATCCGGGTAATCCGTAGCACACCGGGGACTTCCCCCGCCTTGTCCCCTGCCAGCAGCAAAATGATACTGGCGATCCGTGCCGCCGCGTTACCAATCGCGTGTTCGCGCACCTGCAAATTCATATGATATAGTCGCATCCCAAGCTGATGTAGCACACTCATCGCCGCACCGGGAACATGATCTATCACCTGCAAGAAGACCGCGCGGTCTAGTGCAATCAATGTGCAATCCGATGCCGTGACCACTGCCCCTGTGCGTGGCTGGCCCACTACCATCGAAAGCTCACCGACCACATCAAACGGGCCAAGCGTTTTGAGACAGACTTCCTCGCCATTATCATATGTCCGCATAATATGAGCCTGCCCCTCATCAATCAAATAAAAGGCATCGCCGGGATCATCTTGATTGAATAGGACTTCCCCCGCTGGCATTTCCAACAATCGGGCATGTTTGGCTAATTCAAGCAGGGCTTGTTCCGATAGGTCTTGAAACAAAGAAAATTCGCGCAGTTTGTGATGAATCACTCCCGCCACCATGATCTTTTCCTCCTAAACACTCTATTTTCTCTTTCAGTATAGACCATAACCTATCGGGTGAAATACACGCTCCCCAAAAATACCGCGAACATCGCCAGACAGATCACAAATTCGATCATCTTGCCCACCACGATCATCTTGAGCGTTGCCCCACCCGCATCTACCGCATCCTGCAATTCGCGCTGTCTGATAAGTTGAACAAAAAACGCTCCCAATACCGCCCCAATGATCGAACCAAGAATGGGGATTGGAATCAGGAACGTCCCCAAAATACCACCAATTAAGCTGCCTATCGCGGTCAGGCATCCCCCGTGTCCACCCATCCCCAAAGGCCGCAACCAAAAATCCACTGTCACGCCGATAATCATCAACACCGTCATCAACACCGACGCCAATATCGTGAGTCGGTCAAATCCCTCAATCAGCGCGTACCCAATTGCAACCACCCAGACCACTAATGGCGCAGGCACAAACGGAATAATGACAAATACCAACGACGTAAGCATGAGCGCAAATGCGATAAAAATATCTGAATCAACACCCGTCACCACCATCGAAATCCGACCTTTTGCTGAGGACTAGACACCTATTTCAAATTATGATACTTTGTATTGCAGCATATCACACATAAGTCGAGGTCGAAACCATTATGAGAATTGCAGCCACACTAATCGCGCCAACCGCCTCAATCGGGGTGTTGGAGTGTGCCTGATTTAGAGGTCGGGTCGTTCACTACCATTTGAACTGCCAGACGACAATCTATCCTCTTTCAGTCATACGCATCCGTTCAAGTTTGCCTATTTGAATGGCTGCGCGAGCGATTTTCTGCATTCCATTTCCAGTGGTGATGTAGTAATTGGCTACTCCCCCAACACCATCTCGCGTTTATAATTTTGCTCATTCCGATGACAATCTCCATGCGAGAGGTTAATTAATTCCTTGAATACCAAACGTTTGAACCCCTATGGGTTATATCTGACTCTCGAAGGCGTAACATCTTTTGCCTTTGCCATGATTTTTATGACCAGCATGATCTATCAGGTCAGTGTGGTCAAATTGTCCCCCCTACAATTAGTTCTAGTAGGCACGCTGCTAGAAACGATTGTGTTCATTTTTGAGGTCCCGACAGGCATCGTAGCCGATGTCTACAGTCGTCGTCTGTCGGTAATTATCGGCACGGTTCTGACGGGTCTCGGTTTTCTAATCGAGGGCCTATTTCCCTACTTCGGCGCTATCCTGCTGGCCCAAGTCGGCTGGGGGTTGGGTGCTACCTTTATGAGTGGCGCGTTGAACGCATGGATGGTGGATGAAGTCGGTGAGGCTAAATCCGGCCCGGTCTTTATGCGAGCAGCCCAAGTTGGTCAACTGACGGGCCTAATGGGTCTGTTGGCGGGGGTCGCGTTTGGCAGCCTCCGTATCAACCTGCCAATCATCTTGGGCAGCAGCCTTCTGATCGCTCTCGGTGGCTTCCTAGCATTGTTTATGCCCGAACACAACTTCAAGCCTACCCCGCGAGAAGATCGCAATTCATGGCAAACCATGACCCATACCTTCAAAAATGGAGCAAAATTGGTGCGAATGCGTCCGGCCCTCATGACTTTCTTAGGGATTTCGTTTATCGGTGGCCTCTACAGCGAGGGCTTTGACCGTCTGCGTGATGCCCACTTGTTGCGAAATTTCGACTTCCCGAATGTCAGTCTGCCAATGGTAGGTGATCTAAAGCCCGTCGTTTGGTTCGGCATCATCAACGTGGTTGGGATGCTCCTGACGGCTGCCGTAACAGAAGTAATGCGTCGCCGTGTCAATTCCAACAATCAACGCTTGGTCAGCCGGATTTTGCTCTCGGCAGACGCCATGATGATTGTGGCGATTTTCAGTTATGCGTGGGCAGGTAGTTTTGCCGTCGCGGTAGTGGCTTTGCTAACGGCCAAGCTGATGCGTGGATTACCGGGGCCACTCTACCAAACATGGCTTAATCAGCATATTGATTCCGAGGTGCGTGCCACCGTCCTTTCAATGGACAGCCAGCTAAACGCCCTCGGTCAAATTGCGGGCGGACCAGCCGTTGGCGCGGTGGGTTCGTATGTCTCTATCCGTGCCGCCTTGAGTATCAGTGCCTTGATTCTCTCACCTGTGTTATATCTCTATTATCGCGCAGGGCAGTACAAACCCGTTTCGGCGGTAGAATCTGATACCGAGGCTGTTGCAGTCGCGGCCTAAGTTTTTGGGGCGGTTGAATAATTCCAATCGCCCCTGTCTTATTCATCCAATTTTAAGCCGGGTCGGACGGCCTTTTTAACAGATGTCATAAACGCATCGCTGAGAATCGGCTTTTGTTGGCTGGGGATTTTCACTTGATCGGGCACAGCCTTCATATCCCGTAAGGCCTCCAAAAATTCTTGGGCCTGCCCCAACACCGACTTTAACTCCGCAATTGTTGCACCCGTTTGACCATCGGGGACACTATTTTGTGGCTCCGCGCCTTCTAATGCCATCAGCGCCCATGTCATAATCTGCCGGATGCTATATCCTTTGGTCTGCCACGCCTCCAAAATCTCCAGCGCCTGACCCTCTTCCACAATGTCTTCATCCAGCCGAAATGACACTACTCTGCTCATACTAATCCCATTGACTCATATAGTCGCCAAAGTTTCAACCCGCCGCGCACATTGGCAAGATGGATTGACCCTGCGGTATCTGCGAGAATGATTGAGCTATGCTCCAACAGGGGTACGAGCCGATTATAGAGCATCGCGCTCCCCCCACCCGTCAATACTATACTATCCCACGGAAGCGGCCCGCCTGCAACATTTTGATAGGTATCCGCGATTCGGTTCAGTAGGGCACTAGTCGCCTCACGCACTTCATCTTCGCAGGGATAGTCGCGCCCTCCGCCATGAAACACGCCCGATGAAATAGCCTTACGAACGCGATCAGGTGGTAAGGTGGCAAGCCCACGTGTCGCCTCACGATTCTTAGAGCGGAAGCTGCGTTCAAAATCGCGCACCACTTCCAAAATTCCGATCGGCGTGCTTTCGCTTAGGCTATAGTCTACTTCACCACCGGGGTTTACTGCCAACCAGTCAGTTGTATGCCCTCCCACATCAATCACCAGCGTCCGCCCATTGAGGTCCGTTCGCTGATAATGTTTGCCATCATCCGCCAGCAGCAAATTCATCAAACCACCGACGGGTTCTTCAAACGTATTGACATAGGTGATACGGAAATTGCGCTCCTTACCCGCAATTTCCACCTTCCAATTGCCCGCCGCTGCTTCCATCAATTTGTCCCGATAAATGACGTCGCCGGGGGGATGGCTGCCAAAGAGTGCGATGTGTGTTCCCCACTCCGTCATGCGGGCTAAAGTCGCTGCAACGAATATCCCATAATAATCGCGCGTGTACCGAGCCGCACCGGAACGTCGTGTCAATGTGCCATGCCGTTCGGCGCTTTCACCAACCACATAGGCTTCCCCATTGACCCGCACATAATCTAGCGGTGGGCCATTTGTACCCGCCCGATCCAGTACCTGCTTATATTCCGCGTCGGTCAGCTTCCGGATGGCATGGGGATATGCCATTTCCGCTGCCTCCATCTTGGCCTTAATAATACTATTTCCGGCATCCAATACCACAACCGCTTTTTGGTTCATACAATCCTTTGGCCTCGCCGTATACACCCGTATACACATCTCATTTCAAGATACACCGACCCGCCCAAAAGAGCAAGTCTGCACTTTGAAAAATTCATGGTTTTTTGGCGATTAGCCACGATTGTTGATTGACAGGCTACGTCACTGTAGCTATAGTCTCATCCCATGCTGCAACTTATTCCCGCCCTCGTTGGTGCATTCCTATTCTGGCTCGTTGTGCTGTGGTGGAAACGCATTCTCACCCATCCCGCTGGCTGCCTAAAACGTTCTACAGGTGGTGTTTTAGCGGGATTGTTAGGACTGATCACCTTATTATTGTTCGTGACCAGCGGCATCTGGTATTGGTATTATCATCGCCCTGCTCCACCCGAAAAACACGAGATACTGTTTCAAGGCATCGAATACATCCGCGATGTCCGTTCCGAACCGCGCCAGCTAGTCGTGCATGTCGTCACCATTGACCTCGACACCCCCGGCCTTCGTTTTTTCGTAACCCCCGGCGACCCCATCGGTGCATACGACATCCCAGAAGCCCGCACGACCTCCGCCTTTTTGGATGAATTTGATCTCCAGCTTGCCATCAACGGCGATTTTTATGATCCTTGGTGGTCAAATTTCCCCGACATCTGGAACTATTACCCGCATGTCGGCGATCCGGTAAACGTATCGGGTTTTGCGGCCTCAGAGGGGGTGGTATATGCTGAACCCGCCATCTGGACACCTCATATCAAATTGTTTATCTCAGAGGATAATCACGTCGTTTTTAATGGCCTGCCCCGTCAAATTCATAATGCTATCTCAGGCGATATTCTCATTTTGTGGCAGGGGGTCAAAAATACGCGCTGGCTAAAACGCGACTATCATCTTCAACCCAATCCGCGCACCGCTATTGGCCTCGATGAATCGGGACGCAAAATGATTCTACTCTTGGTGGATGGTCGTCAACCCAATTACAGCGAAGGCGTCACGATAGACGAACTGACTGATCTGCTGCTTGAATATGGTGCATACAACGCCATCAACATGGACGGCGGCGGCTCAGTGACATTGGTCAGGGAAGGGTCGGATGGCAAACCCGAAGTGTTGAACTCCCCCATCCACTCCCGCATCCCCGGCCTCGAACGCCCTGTCGCCAATCATTTAGGCATCTACGCCCTACCCGCCGAAACTCAACCCTAACGCCCATACGCTTGCAGCCATTCAATCGCTTCTTGGGCTGAAAAAAACATCCGGCGTTCGCGGCGTTTATCATTCATCTGAATAAGAAGCATTTTGACAGCTTGTGCCACCACCGAGCGGCGCAACACCAGCGCATTTCTACCCGGAAGTTCAGGACGGAGCGAGGCCAGATGTTCGCCCTTGTTGCGGATATAGGATGTTAGGGCCAATCCTTCACATTTCGAGAAATCTTGTATAGTCAGAAATGGCTGGTCAGCGGGCCAATTCTTGAATACTTCTTCCACCGCCGTCACCCATCCATCAATCACCTCGCGGTCAATCGCCTCTAGAGAAAACCAGACGATTTTCCCGCCATCGAGCCAGCAACGTGAAACCCTCGGCGCGACAGGTTCCATTGCAGTAGTTAGATCAAATCTATCAGTATCTGGTCGTTGCATGATGTTTATATCCAGTCTCTCGACTTAGTTATTTATATATAAACTATCAAAATCTGTTATGAAACTCAACCTATCTCCCATGAATTTTTGCTGAAGCCGCCAAATCTGATTACTATTAAGCCGAATTTTTAACCTGAACATGAACGGTGAGGATAGCCCGTGAAAAAGCTATTGGAAAGCAGCAAGTACCTAACCCTAATTGGCGTTTTTTCGATGTTGATTTCGTCGGTTGGCGCATTTGTGTGGGGGGCTTACCGGACCGGCGACGCCATGCTGTTATTGATGAATGAGAGCGATGATTCTGCCAAAATCACCGTGGCGCTCATTCAAATTATTGATGAATTCCTAATCGCCACCGCCCTACTAATTTTCGCCGTCGCCATCTACGAATTGTTCATTGAAGATTTAGACCTTCCCGCATGGCTGGTCATCCACGATTTTCACGGCCTCAAAACGAAACTCAGCAGCATCCTAACTCTCGTGATGGCAATCACGTTCTTGAAAAAACTCATCGAATGGAAACACGCCGAGGACACGCTGTTTTTTGGCATTGCGATCGCTCTTGTTTCCGCTGCCCTCATTGCCTTTAACTATTTCGGCAAGCATGAATAGGCCCTATCCTACTATTCGGCATCGGGCTTTCGTATCCATGCCAGTGCCTCATCCATTGTGAAAAAGACCCGCCGCACGCGATTCTTTTTCAAGCTAATCAGGACAAAAATACGCGCCGCCTGTGCGCCAATCGTGCGTGGCAAAATGACGGCTGCCCGTCCCATCAATTCTGGCCGCACCTCAGCCAATTCTGCCGTGCGTTTGCGAATATAAGGGGTAATGCTGAGAGCGCCCGACACAGAAAAATCGTAGACTATCAATAATGGCTCTGTCGCAGGCCACGCCATAAATACCTCGAAGGCCGACGCAATCCAATCGTCAACGGCCTCCCGTGTAATGCTATAAACCCGATAAATGATGATACGTCTATTATCAATCCATTCGCGTGTTACAAACTGACCGATCTTTTCAACTGAATCCGTCTTTTGTTGGTCACCTGCGGCGCTGTCTGTCATGAATTTCCCCCTTACAACTGCCGAAAGAACATTTTTGCTTCAGCCTAGCACAAACGAATATTTCAGCCAACTAAAACCCGGTCGTATCTTTCTACGGCCTCACATGCCCCTGCCCCACAATCAGCCATTTGTACGTGGTCAGTTCTTCCAATCCCATCGGCCCACGCGCATGGAGCTTTTGCGTGCTGACTGCGATTTCGGCCCCCAAGCCAAGCTGCCCCCCATCGGTAAAACGTGTTGAGGCATTGACATACACCGCTGCCGAATCTACCTCATTCAAAAATCGCTCCATTGAAGCGGGGTTTTGGGTCAAAATCCCATCCGAATGGGCCGTCCCATGTGTCTGAATATGTTCAATCGCAGCATCCAAGTTCGGCACAACTCGAATCCCCAGAATCAAATCCAACCACTCAACGTCCCAATCCCCTGCCCCTGCCATTTCGACATTCGCCGACCCATTGGTGAATTGTGCAGCCTGCTCATCTACCTTAAACCGTACCCGGTCTTCCGTCAGGCGCTTCACCACCATCGGAACAAATTTCGCCGCAACCGTGTCCTGTATCAACAGGGTATCCAGTGCATTACATACCGAGGGTCGCTGCGTTTTTGCATTATGCACAATCGCCAGTGCCGCCTCTAAATCTGCCGTCTCGTCCACATACAAATGGCAAATCCCGATACCGCCTGTAATCACCGGGATACTGCTGTTCTCGCGGCAAAATGTATGCAGTGAATTACCCCCGCGTGGGATAATCATGTCCACATAGTCGCTGAGACGCAACAGTTCCGCAACATATTTCCGGTTAGGATCTTCAATCAACTGCACGACGTCCATCGGAAACCCGCATTTTTCAAGTGCAATTCGGATCGCCTTAACCAATTCGATATTCGTCTTCAGCGTCTCCGACCCGCCCCGCAGAATAACCGCATTGCTCGTCTTGAGCGTTAGCGCTGCCACATCCACCGTGACATTAGGCCGCGCTTCGTAAATCACCCCCAAAACCCCAATCGGCACACGGCGTTTTCGCACCTGCAATCCGTTCGGCAAGGTCTTTTGCTCATATTCCACACCCACCGGGTCAGGTAGATCAACCACATCATGCACGCCCTGAATCACCCCGTCCAATCGCTTTTGCAGATTCAATCGGTCAAGTAGGGCTCGCGTCAATCCATTTTTCTGCCCTTCTTCCAAATCAAGCGTATTTGCGGCCAAAATCGCCCCCCGCTGCCAATTGAGCTCATCGGTGATAGCTAATAACACCTGATTTTTGGCGGCAGAATCGAACTGCTGCAATTGGCGTGCCGCGATTTTGGCCTGTTTTCCAATGGTCTGCATATCAACGGTCATGGTGTTTTCTCCTTTGTGCTGACCAATACCAGATTCCCTCGATGAATCGCTTCTTCGCCATAGGTATAGCCCAAAATATCCGCAATCTCCGGCGACTGATGTCCTTTGATCTTTTCCAATTCCGCACTGCTGTAATTCGTCAAACCGTGCGCGAAAGGTCGTTCTTCGTCATCCACCACCAATACCACCGCCCCTCGCTCAAATTTGCGTTTGACGGCGCGTATGCCAACCGGCAGCAAACTCGCCCCACGATTTTTCAAGACCTTAACCGCCCCCGCATCAATCTGAATCGTCCCGCGTGGTCGCTCCGCCAATAACCAGCGTTTGCGGCTCTCCAACTGTGTCACCAGCGGCTCAAATGTCGTACCGAGTATCTCCCCTGCCATAATCCGCAACAGTACATTTGGTTCTTTACCACTGACAATCACCGTGCGGGTGCCACTCCGTGTAGCTAATTGGGCCGCCTGAAGTTTGGTCATCATGCCGCCCGTCCCCAAGCCCGAAATGCTGCCCCCCGCCAGTGCATAAATGCTATCGTCAATTACGTCCACACGGGAGATCAATTTAGCTTCCGGGTCAAGGCGCGGATCACGGTCATACAACCCCTGTTGATCGGTCACCAGAATGAGCAAATCGGCATCTAGCAAGGCCGCGATATGGGCCGATAAATTGTCGTTGTCGCCCACTTTAATTTCTTCGACGGCAAGGGTATCATTTTCGTTAACAATCGGCACAATCCCATAATCCATCAGGGTATTGAGCGTGTCACGGGCATTGAGGTAGCGGGTTCTATGCGACAAATCAGCATGGGTCAGCAACACCTGTCCAATATGGGTGTCGTAATGCCCAAATAACATACTGTAGACCTGCATCAAATAGCTCTGCCCAACCGAGCATAGCATTTGTTTGGCAGGCAGATAATTGGGTAAGGACGGATTATCCAGCACTTCACGACCCGCCGCCATTGCCCCGGAGGTGACAACTACCACCCGGATGCCCTCTTTGACCAACGCGGCAACCTGACGGATAATATCGAGCAGTTTAGGACGGGAGAGACGTGCCGTACCCTCCGTCAAGGTACTGGTACCAAGTTTGATGACGATTGTTTTAGACATTTGAATTTATGCACTTGTATTGATTCTTATGGACAATCCGTATTATACAGTGCATTTCCACCAATTGAGGAGTCTCCATGCGTGACGTTGTAACAGCAGCGTTTGAATCTGCCTTCCAATCCACCCCTACCTATTTAACCTATGCACCGGGGCGGGTCAATCTAATCGGTGAACACACCGACTACAATGACGGTTTTGTCTTGCCGATGGCGATTGGGCGCGGGGTTTGGGTCGCCGCCCGCCCTCGTACCGATAATCAATTCCGTGTCCACTCCACTGACTATTCCGGTACCATCAGTTTTTCGCGTGACCAGCTACAGGATTCGGCCCTCCCTCACTGGACAAGCCATGTACGCGGTGTGTGGTATTTGTTGGGGCAGCGCGGCATCACCCTCCCCACTGCCGATATTGCCATTGCGGGTAACGTGCCCATCGGCGCAGGTCTGTCCTCCTCCGCCGCTATCGAAATCAGCATGATAGAGCTTGGGTTGGCTCTGTCCAATCAGCAGATGACGCAGGGGCAAAAGGCCTTGCTCGGTGTCGAAATTGAGCATAAATTTATGGGGATGCCCTCTGGTGTAATGGATCAAATGACCTCCGCCGCCAGTTCCGAAGGCCATGCCATTTTGATTGACTGCCGTTCGCTGGAAACCCGTCCTATTCATTTACCGGATGGCGTCAGCGTCGTTGTGATTGATACCGCCAAACGCCGCCAACTGGTCGGTTCGGCCTATGTGGATCGCCGCCGTCAATGTGAAGAAGCCGCGCAGATGATCGGTGTCTCCCATCTGCGCGACGCAACCCTTGAACAGGTCGAAGCGTACCAAGAGCAGTTGGGTGATATTCGCTATCGTCGTGCCCGTCACATTGTCACCGAAAATGCCCGCACCCTCCAAGCCGCCGACATCCTACAAAATGGCGACGCTGTGACGATGGGTAAACTCATGAACGAGAGCCACTATAGTATGCGCGATGACTTTGAAATCTCATGGACAGAAGCCGACCTGATTACCGAGATGGCCCGTAATCTGCCCGGTTGTTATGGCGCACGTATGACGGGTGGCGGTTTCGGTGGTTGCTGTGTAGCCCTTGTAAAATCCGACACGGTGGATAAATTTATCGCCGACATCACCCCACCCTACCAATCGCAATCTGGCCTGACCCCGGCGTTCTATTCCTTCCAACCCGCCGCCGGAAGTCATGTCATACTAAAACCATAGGCCCGTGAGGACATTATGTTAGACAAACGCCAACCCATTCGTGGTGAAATCGTTCAACCTGAAGATAATGACTATCTCGACGAGTATGAAAACTACACCGTCGAAGATCATAGTACCGGCCCCATTCACCCCTTGAGCGCGATGGTGACAATCGCCCTCGATTTCTTTTGGACAATTCCTGATATCGTTGCCACCCCAACCGTCATAGGGCTGTTTGGGACGGCCTTTGCGATTTTCGTCATTAACGGCATCGCAGTGACTTTGATTCAATACTTCGTCGAGCGTGAATATTTGGGGTCAGCTCTCGCCAAAGGCTTTGCAATGGGCATTGTCGCCGGGGTGCCCTATCCACTGACCGGGACCATTGTGGGTGGTGCGTTTTTGCTTCCCCACGTCAAACGCCAGTTGCTTGGTAGCGGCAAATAGCCAAACAAAAAGGGCGGTTCGCATCTCTGCCAATCGCCCCTATGTGTCTTCCTGAGTTTATTTCTTCGTAGTTTTCTTCTTTGCAACCGTCGTCTTTTTTACTGCGGCCTTCTTAGTCGAAGATTTCTTGGTCTTGGTGGTCGTCTTTTTTGCCACCATTGCCGTTGAGGATTTCACTGCCGCTTTTCGGGTGGATTTTGTCGCCTTCTTGGGTGGCTTCTGCGCCAATAATCCTAGCGCCTGCTCCAATGTCACCGTTTCAGCCTCAATCCCTTTGGTCAGTTTGGCATTGGTCGTACCATGTTTGATATATGGCCCATAGCGTCCGGTGTTGACCGTCACAGGCTTGCCGTCTGCCGGATGCTCGCCCAATGTCCGCAACAATTGCGATACTTTGGTGCTGCTCTGGCTCAATAATTCGAGCGCCCGATCCAAATCCACCGTGAAAATGTCATCATTCTTGCCCAGCGATTTAAATGTATCCCCACGCCGCACGTATGGCCCGAAGCGTCCAATCGCGGCCTGAATTTCGTCGCCCGTTTCAGGATCATTTCCCAACGTGCGCGGCAAACTCAACAGGTTAATCGCCATTTGGGGCGTCACGTTCTGCGGTTGCACCCCTTTTGGCAAGGATGCGCGTTTGGGTTTAACCCCCTCTTCGCCATTCAATCCCAACTGCACATAGTACCCGAACCGCCCCTGCAACATATAAATCGGCTCACCTGTGCTGGGGAAATTTGCGATGATGTCCGGGCCTTCATCTTTTTGCCGAATGAGGCGTTCCACCTCCGACATATTCAAATCTGCCGGGGCAATGGATTCAGGGATTGAAACACGCACCGACTCCCCGCCGCCATTTTCCCGTTCAATGTATGCCCCATATGGCCCGACGCGCACTTTGGCTTCCACACCCTCCAAATCGAGCGCATAGATGTCGCGTGGGTTAATGGTCTGCTCTTTTTCCTTAACTTGCGATTCCAGACCTTCTTCACCCTGATAGAATTCGCGCAGATAGGGCAACCATTCCGCTTTCCCTTCCGCGATCTCGTCTAGCACTTCTTCCATTCGCGCCGTGAATTGCGTATCTACCAAATCCGGAAAATGTTTTTCCAGCAGACGACTGACCGCGAAGGCGACATAGGTAGGAATCAACTGATTGCTGGTTTTCTGAGCATAGCCTCGATCCAAAATCGTGCTGATAATTGTGGAATAGGTACTGGGTCGGCCCACTCCCTCTTTTTCAAGTGCCTGAACCAGCGACGCCTCGGTATAGCGGGCTGGCGGCTTAGTTTCATGCTTCAAGGCTTCAATATCTTTGCAATTGACCACATCGCCCTGTTTCAGCGGCGGCAAAATCATTTCCTGATCTTCCAACGCCGCGTCGGGATCGTCCGTCCCTTCCACATACGCACGGAAATAACCGGGGAACTCAATCACCTTCCCCGTCGCTTGGAAAATCACGTCCTGTGCCTGAATATTGACGGTGTTAAATTTGAGAATTGCCTCCGCCATCTGGGTAGCAATGGTACGCTTCCAAATCATGTCATACAGGCTGGCTTCCGTCCCGGATAGACCATGTTCACTTGCCGTCATCATCTGTGTTCCGGCAGGGCGAATGGCTTCATGCGCTTCCTGTGCCGCCTTTGATTGGGTCGAATATTGGCGGGGCTGCTCACTCAAATATTCCTTACCATAGCGCCGCTGAACCGCGCTTCGTGCCGCGTGAATCGCCTCAGAGGACAGCGTCACCGAGTCGGTACGCATATACGTGATATACCCCTGCTCATACAACCGCTGGGCCACCCGCATCGTTTCTTTGGACGATAACCGCAGTTTACGGTTGGCCTCTTGCTGCAAGGTGCTGGTTGTGAAAGGGGGTGGAGGCCGGCGTCTTTGTACCCGTTCATTGACCTCCGTCACCTGCCAGACGGTTGGTTTGCCATTTTCACCCTTCAGTAGCCGTTCCCGTAGCGCTCTGGCAGCGATCTCATCCAACAGCAGGACTTTGGCACTTTTCTTCAACTGCCCAGTCGTCTCATCAAAATCTTTCCCGCTGGCAATCGTGCGCCCTCCTACCGAGATCAGCACCGCACTGAATTTCTGCTTATTGGCATCCAGCAGTGCCTTCAAATCCCAATAGGTCGCCGACCGGAAGGCAATCCGTTCGCGTTCTCGTTTGACCAACATTTGCATAGCGACAGACTGCACACGCCCTGCCGAAAGCCCACTGGCAACCTTTTTCCACAACAGCGGCGACACAGTATAACCAACCAGTCGGTCAAGGATACGCCGTGTTTCTTGCGCACGTACCAACTGCTGATCAATTTCGCGGGTCTGACGCAGTGCTTCTAGAATGGCCTCGCGGGTGATCTCATGAAATACCATCCGGCGAATCGGCACTTGTGGTTTCAAAACTTCCGTCAGATGCCAACCAATACTCTCCCCTTCGCGATCTTCATCGGTGGCAAGAATCAGTTCATCTACATCTTTTAGACGGGTCTTGAGTTCCTTGACAATCTTCTTTTTGTCACCCGGCACCACATACAACGGCTCGAAGTTTTTTTCAATATCCACCCCAATCCGCGACCATGCCTGTTCTTTATAAGCGGCAGGAATTTCTTTGGCGGACGCAGGCAAATCCCGAACATGCCCCATACAAGCCTCTACCTCATAGCCGTTGGGCAGAAAATTACTGATCGTTCTCGCTTTGGTCGGCGACTCCACAATGACCAATCGTCGCATTGATATCCTCAATTATCTACCGGTATATATTGGTTTGCTGCAAAGATAATTTCTATGATTGCTAAATAAAATGAAACCACAGGGTAGCTAAATTACGCCCAAATTGTCAAGGTGATTCAATAAATATTAGACAAATTTTATATGTCGGCAGAAATAGAATAGGCTACTTTACCCAAAATTCGCATACAATCTAAAAAAGTATTGAGCGGGATATTTAAGATTATGCGTCGCCTAGTACAACTTACCGGCATCATTTTTGTGTTGTCGTTATCTCTTATTACACTCAATTTGGTCATCCATCAAAACGATCACCCAGTATCCTATTGGATTGGGTTCCTGTCCAGTCGCACCAAACGGCTTGACCAGCAACTTTATCGAATGCGGGCGGACGGCAAAATTGTCGAGCAGTTGACGGTTGGCCCAACGCGCCGCATGGCCCCCAGTTGGTCTCCCGATGGGGATTGGATTGCCTTTACTTCCATGTCAACCACCAGCCTCCAAATATTCAAAGTCCCGGCGGTTGGTGGCAATACCGAACAAATTACCCCGACCGTTACAGGTGGCAATGGCGGCGCAAGCTGGTCACCCGATGGTCAATGGATGGCCTATGCCTCCAATCGGTTAGGTCGCACCGCCGAAATCTTTGTTATGAATTTATCCAATGGCACGGAATATCGTCTGACCGACAGTGTTGGTTCGAATCGCAACCCCATCTGGTCACCGGATGGTCGGTGGATTGCGTTTGTCTCCGAACGGCATGGTGCACCGGAGATTTACCGCATCCGCCCTGACAGCACGGATGAGCAGCGCCTCACCGATAGTCGCGGTTTCAATTACTACCCCACGTGGTCACCCGACGGGCAATGGATCGCCTTTACCTCAAATCGCGGCGGCATCTATCACATCTACAAAATGCGGGTGGATGGCTCACAAGTGCAGCAGTTGACCCACGAAGGCACCGCCAACACTGTCCCCGCATGGTCACCCGACGGCGGCTACATTGCTTATGTGTCCGAACGGGAACGCGAGATTGAGATATACCGGATGCGGGCCGATGGTACTCAGAAAACCCGTTTGACTGCAAGTCGGGGTGATAACGTCTACCCCACATGGTCACCACCCTCGCCCTCGTCCTATTTTCACCCAGCAGGCTTGCTTCTGCTGAATATTGCCCTTGCGCTGCCTATCCGCCAAATTAGGGCCGCAGCAGCAGCTTTAATACGCCGCCTTGCGCCGCCCGTGTCAATGCCGCCGGGGCGTCGTTAAGCGAATATTCCCCATCAATCATGCTGAGGACATCAATCCGCTTTTGGGCCAGCAGTCGCAACGCTACATCAAAAGGCCCACAGCGGCTACCGACTATAGTAATTTCGTCTACCACTGCTTTGCTGAGGTTCGCCTGCGGAATTCCCTCATAGGTACTTTTGAGAACAATCATTCCCCGCGCCCGCACTAGCGACAGCGCCTCTGCAAAACCCGCCGCATTCCCCGTGCAATCCACTACGACCGCAGCATGGGCATTGGGAATATCTTCACGTCGCCGGAACTCAATCCCCCATTTATCCAATAACTCCGCTTGGCGATCATGCCGCCCAATCCCGATGACACGCACACCCGCTTGGTGCATCACCTGAGCACACAACATGCCCAATCGCCCCACCCCCAACACATAGATTGTTTCCGACGGACGCAGATGAACCTGCTCCAAAATCTGACACGCCGCCGCCAGTGGTTCCGTAAAAACCGCTTCTATATCACTCACATGATCCGGTATACGATGCAAATTTCGCCCTGCTAACTTAAATTCGTCGGCGAACGCTCCATCATAATCGCCCGAAATACCTAATGTCGAGCGATTGCGGCATTGGGTAGGCATCCCCATCAGGCACAAGTCGCATTTCCCGCACGCGATATTAATTTCCCCCACCACGCGCTCCCCAACCCATTCGGCTGGCCCTTGCGTCACCACGCCGGCGAATTCATGCCCCAATACACCTCGAAAATTCATATAGCCGCGGGTCAGTGCAAGGTCGGTACTACATACCCCGGCTACATTTAATTGAATCAGCGCCTCATCTGATCGCGGTGCTGGCGTTGCCCTTCCAATGACACGAACTCCGGTTTCATCAAAAATAACTGCCCGCCCCATCTTTTTTCCTTTGTTTGGTGAACCAAATGCCCCCATTTCGCAGTAATACTGAGGGGAATCGAATGTTCAATGACTGCTGGTTCAATGGACTAAAATCAAGATTTCGAGGCAATTCTACCACCTCTTGAAAACCATGCCGCACATCGTTACAATGCCAGCGCTTCAGCGTCGCTTTTTGAAGGAGTCATGTACAGTTGGAAAATAAGTCTGCAAATAATTTGAAAGAACTCATTACTGGCAATCCCGGATTGGCAGTGATTTTGGCAGGGCTAGTCGGCGTTGTCATCATCGCGGCGGTTCTCCTATTGCTAGAACGAGGCGAAGATGAAACATTAATCTATTTGGACAATACCGGTCAATGCCCCGAAGTCACCCTTACCTTAACCAATCGGGCCGATGGCGAAATTATCACCCTCAAGGCCAAAGCGGGTCAGCGTTCTTCAGCCAAAGTTGAACCGAACACCATTTATGATTACATTCTTGACACCAATTCCGAACCCGACGAAAGCGGGATGCGCTGTTACAACATTGACCAAGGAACCATCGCCGATATTCCAAAGGGTCGTAGCGTAACGGTTAATGTGCCCTCCCTCGCGGCTACTCCCGATCCGCGCACCCTGACACCCGAATCAACCGAACCTGCTGCGGAAGAAACACCCGCCAGCTAATTGATAGGATGTTGCAGGAGGCACAGCAGCATGGATCAACGCCCATTAGGTCGCAGTGGGGTCAAAGTCGCCGCCCTCGGTTTGGGCTGCATGGGCATGTCCGAGTTCTATGGGGCTACCGATGAGGCCGAATCCATTGCCACCATTCACCGCGCCCTCGATCTCGGCGTCACCTTCCTCGATACGGCTGATATTTATGGCATGGGCGACAATGAAGAATTAGTCGGACGTGCCATCCAAAACCGCCGTGCTGAGGTATTCCTCGCCACCAAATTTGGCATTGTCCGCGAAAAAGGCACGACCAATCGCACCGTCAGCGGCAAACCGAACTATGTTCGCACCTCGGTTGAAGTCAGCCTGCGCCGCCTCAATGTCGAGGTCATTGACCTTTATTATCAGCACCGCGTTGACCCCAACACCCCCATCGAAGAAACTATCGGGGCGATGGCGGAACTGGTTAAAGAAGGCAAAGTGCGCTTCCTCGGCCTTTCCGAAGCCAATGCCGAGCAAATTCGTCGTGCCGCCGCCGTCCATCCCATTGCCGCCCTGCAATCCGAATATTCGCTTTTCAGCCGCGACGTGGAAAATGAAATTTTGCCTGTATGTCGTGAATTGGGGATTACCTTTGTGCCGTTCAGTCCATTGGGGCGAGGTGTTTTGACTGGCAAAATCAAAAAGGCTGATGATCTCGATCAAAACGATGCCCGTCATCGTATTCCGCGTTTTCAAGGCGAAAATTGGGAAACAAATATAACGTTGGTAGCCCAATTGGAGGATTTAGCCACCGAAAAAGGCTGCACCCCGGCGCAATTGGCCCTCGCATGGGTCATGGCGCAAGGCAACGACATCATTCCCATCCCCGGCACCAAACGCCGCACCTATCTAGAAGAAAACGTCGGCGCGATGTCTATCCATCTGACCGCCGACGAATTGGCTTTAATTGATTCGGCTTTGCCCAAAGGCGCTGCCGCTGGTGATCGCTTCCCAATCTGGAGCTAACTCACCAATTATTCTCCCTGCCACATAAACCGCGCATTAAACGAACGTCCGGATACTGGGACATACATCCCGGTATTCGGATCTCGGACAGACACTTCCAACGACCACACAATATTGCGGGTTTGTCCGGTGGCGGGTTGCCAAATGGCTGGAATCGTGGCACTGGTTTGGCGTGTCGTGATATAAAATGGCTGTCCGCTTGTCTCATCCGCCAATGACACCACGTACACCTCACCCGGATTCAATTCTCCTACCGACAACCAATTTAACACGACTGGCCCGCTGATCGTCGCCCCATCTTGTGGATAGAGTGGGCGTGGCGGCACATACGTCGGCAAGGCCGTCGGCGTCTCCGACCCACTCAAGGTTGCGGTTGGCGTGGGGGTCGGCGTCGGGCCGGGTACATTCAAACAGTTAAATGGACTGATAATCGGCGGAATCGGACAATAGCCGACTACCGACTCACTAAAATCACACCCACTGCAATCAATCCCGTCGGGCAGTGGATTGAGTTCACAGATACGCTGATTGGTTGTCCCGTTGTTCAGCGCGATACTGGTCAGCGTATCGTCCTCTTTGGGGCAATATTCATAAATCGCATACGGGGTTACATTCCGCAATGCCGTAGGCAGCAAAGTCGCTATCAGCGTTTGAGTAATATCCAACCCCGGTTGGGTGGGGGTCAAGGTTGGGCGTGGCACAATTATCTGTGCTCCCACCGACGGCAAATTGGTACAGCGGTTGTTGAGGCCATTCACTTCAATAATTGCCCGTGCCCCACTGACCACATCCAGCCCAAACCGCACTGCGATACTCCCGCAGGTATCCCCCGCCGCAACGGTGGTGATATAAGGCGGTGGCAGCGGTGTAATCGTAGCGGTAGGTTGCGCGGCAGGCGGCAAATCAGTCGGATTCGGTGTCGCCGTCACCGGAAAAGTCGGTGAAGGGGTTAGCGTTGGCCCCCCCGGTGTGTTGGTCGGGGCCATGGCAATTTCGATGGTCGGTGGTTGCGTGGGCGCAGGGGGTGTATTGGTAGCTTTCGGTTCTTCATTTTTGCCACACGCCGCCAGCAATAACACCGGGAGCAGCAGCATCCATATTTTTTTCTGCATATGCATCCTTCTGGTAGGTCGCCTAACCTTACCCACCCCACGAAAAATGACGTGGCACGGTTGGTTGGCGAGTCGAAAGGATTTGGTCGCCATCTAGGACAGCGATTTCAACAATCCATTCAAATTCTTGGGCCCTATTGCCACCCGGTCGCCAATCTTCCGGCAAAATCAGAAATTGGTCACGGGTGCGGGCGCGGAATATTTCGTCGGTATCCAAATTTGTGACGGTAATCAGGTAGTTTTCATTAATGTCGAGTGTCCCGGTTGCCGTCCACCGCAGAGTCACAAGACTGTCACTATCGAAAGACGCATCTTCAATCGGCTGGTAAGGCTGTGGCGCATTATAAGTTGCCGTAACCGTCGGTGTGGGGGTTTCGCTGCCCGATGGAGTTGGTGACAAGGTAGCCGTTGGCGGCGGCACAGGCACACGAATACGCTGCCCAATCGAGAAAAACACCGAGCAGTTTGGCCCACCGAATTTCTCCCCATAGTCGCATTGTAGAAATTCTATTTCGGGGTTCAGATCGGAAATCACTTTGGCATCGGCATTATAAATGCTAACAATCGTATACAGCGTTTCATCAGGCTGAATGATATGCCACGCCAGTCCCGGACGCAGGGTCGGTTCAACATACAACGTCGCCAACGCATCCGGTGTGCCAAATTCATTAGACGCCACTTCGGCGTTGGCATCTTGGGCCACTGCCAGCACGTCCCCAGTCGAATTATAAGTCTCGCCAGCAGGCAGTGCCGCCCCCGCATTCGGGTCAGTTGTCGCAGTAGGCCATGGAATGACAATCGAATCCCCCTGCGCCAGACAGTTTTCGCACTCAACTTGCGGGTTCAGCGTCAGAATCACTTGGACAATCGCAAAATGGCGATGCCCGCATTCCTGCGCCAACCCATACAACGTATCCCCTGCTCCCGCGATTCTGGTGCATGGCGTTGGTTCAGGCGTGTTGGATGCCGTGACGGTAATCGTCGGCAAAAGCGGTGGTGCGGGTCGCGTATTAGTCGGCAGGGCCGTCGGTGCGGGTGTCGGTGAATTATCAGGTGTCCCGGTAAATGCCGTCCCGGATGCGATTAACTCGGCGTGCGAGGTCGCTTCTTTGTCATCATCAGGGATAAACATTACCCCCGCGACAATCGCCCCACCCGTCGCCAAGAGGCACAGCAGCAGACCAACAATCGTCATCACCGGGGAATTCCAAATCCCCCGCACCATCAAGTCATCTTCACCCTCATCCGGATTATAGGTCGCCTTAAAGTTGACCTTTTTTCCTTCTGATAGCGATTTAGTAGGCGTAGCAGCCTTGCGGGCAGACAGCAACGTACCGCAAATGAGGCATTCCGCCACATTCCCGGGATTGTTCGCCCCACAATTTGGGCAGCGTTGATTATTTCGTGAGCTTGCCATGCGTATTCAATCAGCTTCAAGGTTAATCAAGGCGGGGATTATAGCAGTCCGACAAAACCCAATACAATGGCAGTTCCACTGTCGTCAGGTGAACATTATATGAACGTGGGCAAAAAGCGTACTGATTAGTAGGGCTTTAGCCAATTGTCCAGCCAATCATAAGCCCGATGGCGCGATTGCATCGTAAACCATCCCTCGCCATCACGGGGTGTATAGTGATACAGTGTCAGGCGACTGCTCGCTCCCATTCGGGCATATGTCCGTTCCGCTTTTTCGAACACCTCCGCTACATCCGTGCTATCAGGGTCATCCTTACTAGCGGAAAGCAAGAACGGGCGCGGTGCGATCAGGGTCAAAATTCGATCATAATCCGCCACCTGTAGCAGGCGAGGCACGGCAAATTCAAATTGCACCATATGCCCCATCTTGAGGGCGCGGTGCATACTTCCAACACTGCCATGTGCCACCCCGGCAGCAATTCGTTCATCCATCGCGGCTGTCCACATTGCCATTTTTGCCCCATAGCCGTGTCCCATATACCCGACCCGTTTTTTATCTACTTCTTCGCGGGTCATGAGATAATCTATACTGCGCGTGGCATCCGAGATAACCTTTTTCAGCAACGTCTCACCACGTAACAGTCGTACTGCCAGTTCGCGGAAGTTGTTTTCATAGGCCGCCAGCACGTCATGTTGGTCAACTTCTTTAGGACAGCGTTCCTCAAATGCAATCGCATCGGCAGCCAAGATCATATACCCACGCTTGACCAATTCAACCCCAATTGCCTCGTGAGGGTCGCCCTTGATACCGACGATTTCGCTTTTGCCGATGGCCCATTCGCGGTTATGCCGATGGTGACAAATCACAGCCGGAAATGGGGGTGTTCCTTGTGGAATCAAAATATAGGCATACGCCCATTGATTGGTCGTAACCTGATAACGAACTTTTTCCCGCCGATAGCCGTCCAAAATCTCGACTTGTAACGTTTGTGGAATCAGTGGGGCATCGTCTGGCGGCGCTCCCAATACCGACTTCAACGACTCGCGGTGAGCATCATATTGTTGACGTAGGTGCATAGCGGCAATCTTTGGATAACATCAATAAAAAATGAATACCTCCCGATTGTACCCATTTCTCGCGACTTGGCGAATTTATTACTCCGCTGGTTCTGCTGGCTTAGCCAAACGCCCGTCTAAGCCCAAATCACCTGCAATCGTCTGCATCGCTTTTAGGACGGTTGGCACATGCTCGCCCCACAAATCCACTCCCAATGCAGCCGTACCATGTTCCACATCATTCCGATTCACCCCTGCTGCAAAAGCGCGATCCTTCCATTTTTTCTTGATCGAACTCACTTCCACATCCCGAACATCTTTCGAGGGCCGCACCAACGCCGCTGCCGTGATGAGTCCAGTCAATTCATCCACCGCATACAGCGTCTTATCGCGCAGGCTCACACGTGGAATTTTGAGTTCATCGGCATGGCTCAAAACAGATTGAATAATATCCTCTGCCACGCCCCGTTCCCGCAAAATTGGCGCTCCGGCAATCGGGTGTCTTTCCAAATCGGGGTGAATTTCCCAGTCAAAATCGTGCAGCAGACCCACCACGCCCCACGCCTCAACATCCTCACCAAATTTTTCAGCATAGGCCCGCATCGCCGCCTCAACTGAGCGCATATGGTTGCGTAGGCTCTCCGACTGCACAAATTCTGTAACTATATTCCACGCCTGTTCGCGATTGATGGGCATCGAAAATTGCTCTCTTGAAATGGTTGGAAATGATTAAATGGAAATCCGATTTGACCGACTAATAATCTGCCGCTTGCAGACCTCACCCTTTGGAATGACCGAATTCCGCAGCACCAGCGATTCTATGACCGTCGCGCCCTCACCCACCGAACTCCCGCTTTCCAGATAGACATACGGGCCGATTTTCGCTTTTTGCCCGACCACCACACCGGGGTCAATTCGCACTGGGGGGATAATCGTCACGGAGCCGGGTAACTCACTCAAAATATGGGCATCGCGGCCTTCATCTAAATAAGCTTTGCTGATTTTATAGAGGTCGGTATCTTTCATAAAATGATACCGCTGCGGGGCCGATTGATACGCCACCTTGCCCCCCGCCTCAATCAAGTTTTGAATCCCACTGACCAGTTCTTTTTCAGCGCGTTTGGAAAATGTCACTTTGGAAAGATGGCTCAAAAATTCTTTTTTAGCGGCATACACCATAAACGCCAATTGATTTCCGGTAGGATTTTCGGGCTTTTCGACAATCTGCGTCACCCAATCCCCATCAAGGGTCGCCTCTGCAGATTGTTGAATTTCGGCGGGTGAAGCAGGCGTTACACTGATGACCATATCCGCTTTGCTTTCATTAAATCGCCGGATGAGAGCCGGAATGTGGTCAGGTAAGGGCAGCGTATCTGCCGCCAGCACCAAAAAATCGCCCTCAATCTGTTTGCCCGCCAGCGCCAGCGCATCCGCCGAACCAGTCGGGGAGATTTGCAGCACATATTTCACTTCGGTATGGGGATACCACGAGTGGCTGAGATACGACGCCAAACCACCTTCTTGTTCCCCAATGACCACCACAAACCGCTTGATACCAGCCTCCAAGCACCGATCCATTACTCTAACCATGATCGGCTTGCCCAAGACCGGCAGCATCGCTTTGGGAACATCTTTGGAAAGTGTCTGAAGCCGTGAACCCCGCCCCGCCGCCAAAATCACCGCTTGTTGAATCATCCCCACCCTTCCTCACAAGTCCGAGTTGCGCTGCCAACATCGCGCCCTAAATAATCTAATACCGTTAGCCAGTTCCATTGAGGATTTATGAAAATATCCACAAATTTAGACCTAGATTATAGCGACTCTCCAAAAAATCCTGCTATACTTGTCAATAGTGTAAAGGAAACCATTTCCAAATTTTTGGGTTGACCAAACCCCAGATCGCATTTCCACAGGACGGTGAATTGTGGCAACCTCTGAAGACAAAATGATTGATTTTCACATCTCACGCCTGAAGGACAAGCAGGCCGAGGTTATATTAAGAACGATTGAAGAACTACTAAAATTTGGCGGACGAGCCGAACGCGCCCTGCCCGCTTTAGAAGCCGTTTATAAATCCGCCACCGACCCCATCGTTAAGGAAGCTGCCCTTCGTGCTGGACGCACCATTTTTTTTGCCTCCAAAAACGGCAACGAAGGCGCGGTCTGATAAAAGGGCGGCTCGCCTTGAACCGCCCCTCCACATTCACCTTCGCATCGCAATCCGCCTGATTACGCCATACTCTTGAGCGCATCCAATCGTGACTGCACCCGTTCGCGGCTCGCCAACAGGTCGGCTAATTTATCCCGTTCGCGCTGCACCACTTCCGGTTTGGCACGGCTGACGAAATTTTCATTCGCCAGCGTCCCCTGCGCGCGTTCAATTTGTTTCAGCAGCCCTTCCAGTTCATCTTCGAGGCGCTGACGTTCTTTTTCGAGATCAATCAAACCCGCCAACGGCAGATAAATCGTCACATCCGCCGCCACAATCGTCGCCGCATTCGCTGGAGCAGGTGTGCCATCATCAGCAATCGTAACATCGTGGACATTACACAGCCGCGCAAACACATAGCTGTGATTTTCCAAAACGTCTCGCATCGAGCCGGGGGCAATCACCGCCGCAATACGCTTGGCCGGATCAACTTCATATTGCTGACGGGTGTTGCGTATGCCAATCACCAATTCTTTGATGGTTTCCAGCACATTTTCAGCACTACTGTTGGCATATTCCTTATGAGCAATGGGCCATTGCGCGATAATCAACGCCTTGCCCGTATGCGGAATCGCCTGCCAGATTTCCTCGGTGATATATGGCATATACGGATGCAGTAGCCGCAAGCACGTATCTAACGTATACAATAGCGTGGCACGGGTACTAGCTTTGGCTTCAAGGTCACTGCCATACAGCGCGGCCTTGCTGATTTCCACATACCAGTCGGCAAATTCATCCCACACAAAGCTGAGAATTTGTCGTCCGGCCTCACCGTAATTATGCCCCTCAAACAACCGATCCACGTTCTGAATCAGTTCAGTCAAGCGGCTAAGAATCCAGCGGCTTGGCAAATCCAACGCGGCTGGCTTGGGCAAATCCAGTGGTTGGTCATCTTCCAGATTGCTCAGAATAAACCGCGCAATCTGCCACAGCTTATTGCCAAAGTTACGGCTGTATTCAATGCGATTCATCGCCAAATTCATATCGCTGCCGGGTGCGCCGCCTGTCAGCAGGGTAAACCGCAGCGCATCCGCCCCAAATTCCTGCACGATTTCCAGTGGATCAATCACATTCCCAGTGGTCTTGCTCATCTTGCGGCCTTGCTCATCGCGCACGAGGCCATGCAGATAAACCGTATCAAAGGGCGCTTCGTCAGTGAACCATAAACCCATCATTATCATGCGGGCCACCCAGAAAAACAGGATGTCATAGCCCGTTTCCATCATATGGGTCGGGTAGAACCGCTGCAAATCCGCTGTGTTAGTAGGCCAACCGAGTGTGCTAAACGGCCACAATCCGCTGCTGAACCATGTATCCAACACATCCTCGTCCTGCTCCCATTTGCCCGAAGCATCCGGTGGGCCGTCGCGGGTCACACGAATTTCGCCTGTTTCGCGGTGCGTCCATGCCGGTATGCGATGCCCCCACCACAACTGACGGCTAACGCACCAGTCTTGGATATTTTCCAGCCAATGGAAATAGACCTTCTCAAAATGCTCCGGCACGATCTTGATGCGGCCATCTCGGACGGCGGCAATCGCTTTATCGGCCAGCGGCTGAATCTTGACAAACCACTGCTCGGAAATCATCGGCTCGACAATCTCCCCACCCCGCTGACTAACTGGAACGGTCATGGGGTGCGGTCTGGTTTCAATAGTCAATCCTGCCGCTTCCATATCCTGCCACAGCTTTTTCCGCGCCTCAAAGCGATCCAATCCCGCATATGGGCCAGCATTTTCATTCAGGCTGGCGTCGCGGTTTAGGATGCTGATAATTTCAAGTCCGTGTCTTTGACCCAGTTCATAGTCATTAAAGTCATGCCCCGGCGTAACCTTCAATGCTCCTGTCCCAAATTCGCGGGTGACATATTCATCGGCAATCACCGGAATAGCCCGATTCAACATCGGCACATACGCCAGCTTACCAATAAATCGTTGATAGCGTTCGTCTTCAGGATGCACACACACCGCCGTATCCCCCAAAATGGTTTCAGGGCGGGTTGTCGCCACCGGGATATACTCGCCACCTTCGACCGGGTATTTGAAGAAATACAGCTTGCCCTCAATATCCTTGTCTTCCACTTCAAGGTCGCTGACAGCGGTCTTGAGTCCCGGTGACCAGTTAATGAGGCGTGTACCCTTGTAAATCAGCCCTTGTTCCCACAAACGCACAAAGGCTTCACGCACCGCGATGGAAAGGCCGTCGTCTAGCGTAAAGCGGTCTCTGTCCCAATCACACGACGCGCCAAGTTTACGCAGTTGGTTTTGAATCTCGCCGCCATATTTTTCTTTCCATTCCCATGTGCGGTATAGAAATTCTTCGCGGCCCACTTCCTCACGACTTTTGCCCTCGTCGCGCAGCATCTTTTCAACCTGCAACTGCGTGGCAATCCCCGCGTGGTCAGCCCCCGGCACCCACAGCGCGGCACGGCCCTTCATACGGGCATGGCGAATCATCATATCTTCAAGGCTGACAAACATGGCATGGCCGTTGTGCAATGCTCCGGTCACATTGGGCGGCGGCATACTAATGACATACGGGTCAGCATCTTTGGGGGCGACCTCAGGCTTAAAATAGCCGGACTGCCACCACCAGTCATACAGGCGGTTCTCGGCCTCCTGAAAATTGAAATTCTTCGTCAGTTTTTCGGTCATTGGATTGTTTTCTTTCCTCAGTTGTAGAGTATTGCTTTGCTCAACGGGGCAAGGTCATGCCAATTCAACAGCCGCCTACCCCAATCTATTCGATTTAACCGTACTACCGCAGGGTCTTCGCTTCCTACAAGTGACATGCACCATCACCCCCTTTCCCAATCTGAGGTTTATTTTGGTTTGGTGGCAATCATGACCACTTCAAGGCGGTCACGGATAATCTCGATATTTTCAAAACCCGCTTCAAGCAGACCGACCTGCATTTCCACTGCCGTAATCGCCCGACAGCGTTCCTCGCGTTTATAGGTCAAATAATCTATGCCACGTCCGGTCACCAGAAAATGATTAATCTTGACCATCAATGGTGGGCCATCTTCCCAATCCCAGACTTGGAACTTGACCTGCTGTGGCGCTTCTTCGTCGTCATCTTCCACACCTATTGGGATAAAACGCGGGCGATCTTCCACAAAAGGCTCAAAATCCTGCATCCCAATCATGACCGTGCCGCCGGGACGCAGCAGCTTATGGAAATTTGCCAGTGTCGCCGTAATATCTTCATCGGAAATCAGACGGGGCACGGCATTCCCTTTAGTCAACACGGCATCAAACTGACCTTCCCCACCGACTTTTTGCAGCAGTTCTAAAAACCCAGCCTCGATAAATTTGATTTTGCGGGCCAGATTGTATTGGTGGGCATTAACGCGGGCCTGTTCCAATAATCGGGCACGGCCATCAGCGGCGGTTACTTGGAAACCCTGTTGTGCCAATGCGACGGCATATGTCCCCGGTCCACAAGAGGCATCTAGGACACTGGTCACGTTGCGATCCCGCATCCAGCGCCGAATCTGCATCCCTTCACGGTCCAACGGAGCGTCCCAATCGTTATACCAGAGGTCAACCTCAATGGTGTTGGCTGGTTGCCAATTGTCTTGTTTCATGGCTGTCCTGCTTATCGCTCGAAACATCCGTACCTTATTCCCATACCATACCGAACAATCGCCCCAAAACCAAACAAAAAAGCCCTTCCGTCACAATATTGCTAAAGGACGAAAGGGCTGTTACTTTCGCGGTACCACCTTAGTTCCCTACCCCAATCCAACAGGTAAGGCACTCATGATGCTGTAACGGGCTAACCCGGACACCCTTACTGATTTTGTTCAGGGTATCTGCTCTGGCGCGACCTTCGGCGGTGACGATGGGGTTACTTGCACCATACATAACCCTCTCTGAACATCTCTACCCACCTACTCCTCGCCATCATCGCAGTGGAGTATATTTTCTAGCCGTCGATGGGAGTTGAACCCATAACCTCTCGCTTACGAAGCGAATGCTCTGCCATTGAGCTACGACGGCGCTTGGTATTAGTCATTGTAGCATTTGCCCCCTATTGAATCAAGTACGACTTTGGGTGGATACCACCCCCAGTATGATTATGAATTATATGCGCCGAATTTGAATTCGTAACCGTGGTTACGAATTTACACATATCATTTATATAATATAAATTTATAGAACAAATATTCGAATAACTACATGTAACTGTAACTTCGAAAAGGCGTCTGCAACCCAATCGGCAACCCCGCGTATAGGGTTATAAGCATCAGCCAGAGTACGGGAGTATTGGACAATGAAAAAACCTGTTGCATTATGCTTAGTCATGCTCGGAGCAGTATTCGCATGCATGTGTGTCTGTTCGGGTCTCGCCGCCGTCGCCGGTGACGATCATTCCTCATGGGATGAGTCAAACTCAGATGCGTCGTTCGATATTAAAGCCCCCATTGGCGGACCTGACGCACCAGCCCAGCCGACCAGACCCATCTATTTCAAGGACCATAATCAAAACGACAATACGTGGGTCAAACTTTGGGGTATTTTCTCGACCCTGACGCTAGTCATGATTGTCGGCGGGATTATTGCAATGGCGTTCAACTCAAGCCGAAAAATGCCTCCCTTGCAGCGCCCTAAGCGTCAAACCATCATTTAATTCGAGGGGGAGCATTGTCCCCCTCCTATACCCGATTTTTGTGTTATAGTCGGAGCCGTTCTTACTTTGAATAGTTAGGATAGGCTCATGCGATATTTCCTCATTGGTATTCTTTGCATTGCACTACTCGGCTCAGTATTCACCCTGAGCGCACCCTCGCACCCAACCCAAGCCCAAGATGACCCCTTTGGTGCTCAGTGGTTTGGCGATGGCATCATGTACCAAGTGTTTGTGCGGAGTTTTTACGATTCAGATGGCGACGGCATCGGCGATCTAAAAGGCGTCGAACAGAAATTGGATTATATTCAAAGCCTCGGCGCGAATATCATCTGGCTCTCTCCCATCCACCCCAGCCCTAGTTATCACGGCTATGACGTGACCGATTATTATGGCGTTAATCCCGATTTTGGCACCAAAGACGACCTATTGGCGCTGATTCAAGCCGTGCATGAACGCGGCATGTACATCATTATGGACTACATCGCCAACCATACGTCAAATCAGCACCCCCTGTTCTTGGAACGATTTGGTCACCCTGAGGTTGCACAAGCGAATTTCTTCAGTTGGACGAATGATGCCCAAACCGATTATCGCGGATTCGCCGGATATGATCACATGCCCCTGATTAATTACAATAGCCGCTTTGCCCGCAACTATATGATTGACATTGCCACCTATTGGCTCGACCCGAACGACGACGGCGACCTCTCCGATGGGTTTGACGGCCTGCGTTGTGACGTAGCAGTTGGCCCGCCCCTGAATTTCTGGGTTGAGGTGCGGACGGCCATCAACAAAGTCAACCCCGATGCGCTGTTATTAGCCGAAGCATGGTTGCGTACTGCGGGCGAGTTAATGCCATTTTTGGAAGGCGATGCCTTCAATGCTGTCTTTGATTTCCCCACCTATCATGCGATTGAAGTGGATCATAATGCCAATGGCGACAATGCTTTGGTAGGGGTAGCCTCCACAAATTTGGTTGAAACCGCGATGCTGGCTTCTGTCAAACTCTTTCCAGAAGGGGCACACCTCGTAAAATTCAACAGTAATCACGATACGAACCGTGTCATGAGTGAGGTAAAAGGCGATTTTACCCGCGCCCGCGCCGCCGCCGTGATGTTGATGACGGCCCCCGGCACGCCGATGATTTATTATGGTGAAGAAATCGGCATGTTCGGCAGCAAAGGCACTGGTGCGCCTTATTGGGACGAATACCGCCGCGAACCAATGGATTGGTACGCTAGCGAATCGGGTGAAGGGATGCCGACATGGTTTGCCCCTGCCAACGGTTATAATGAAGCCGATGATCTAATCAGCGTCGAGGAACAAGATAGTGACCCGGCATCGCTGCTGAACCTGTATCGCACCCTGACCGAAATACGCAACAGCACGCCTGCGCTGCATTCCAGCCTTGCCAGCAAAGTTGACCTTTCGGCGGGTGAGGAGGATCTATATACGTTGACGCTTGGTGATGTAGATTCTGGCAGTTATAACATCGTGGTGATTAATTTCAGCACCGGCTCTGTGACTTCCTCATTCTCAGATATTTCTACCGTGACGGTTGTACTAAGTGAGCAATTCAGTCTCAGCGGGGCTGAATTCACAATTGAGCCCGGTGGATTTGCGATTTTGCAGGTTGGCAGCTAGTCAAAAACCCAACCCTTCATTTATACAAGCCCTAACCCCCTCGACCAGACTTTGGCTGAGGGGGTTTTATGTTGGTTATTGCCCCGGCGATCCGGTTAGCCACGTCGCAATAAGACTCGGCAGGTCTGCATCAGGCTGGAGCATCCGGGTTATGAGGTCGCCGAAATCTGGCAAAAAAGCCGCGTAGAAGTCAGGGTCAAGTGTGGTCGCTTGAGCGTTACGCATTTGTTGGATATACAACCGGGTGACACTGTCGGTGGTTGAAGTGGCGTTCATTAGCGGCATAAAATCACCCTGTTCGGCAAGTTGGGCCTGTGCCTCAGGGCTGATGAGATACGCCATAAACAAGGAAGCCGCCCGCAGCGATTCATCCGGCACATTGACGTTGACGGTGAGTAAGGCAAGGTCAAAAACAGGTCGCCACAAGACCCCTGCCGCGACCTCGGGCAAAATCGAGACCCGCAGTTGATTACCCAGTGCCGCAGCCAACATGGGATATAGGCTGGCAGGTGCGATCAAGGCCGAGGCGTTCCCATTAACGAATTCGGCGGGATCATCGCTGAAGGTGACGTTGTTACTGACGGCCAATGATTGCAGCAGCGTACCAAGTGCAGTCAGTCCTGCTTCATCCAGCACCGGACGCCCATCAGAATCGAAAAATGCTGCGGATGGATAGAGGCCAAGCAGATTCTGCGGATCGGTGGGAAATACTACCCCATTTTCACCCGCCACGAGCAGTAGATCGTCAATAGCACGCGGTTCTAGGGTTATATCCGCAATCTTGGAATACAGCATGGGCAAGTCGGCGGTGAGAGGGCTGGTCCAATATTGGCCTTGAAAATCCAGACTTTGGAAAACTGCCGCGTCCATACGGGTGCCCAACTCATCAATCAGCGTGGCATCAAGGGGCAAGATCAGGCGATTATCAACCAAACCCCCTACCCATTCCGGCTGTGTCACCACAATATCTGGGCCGACACCGTCCCGAACAGCTTGTTCATAATCCCCCAACAGGGTGTCGAGGGCGTGATATTCAAGGCTGATAGTCAGGGCCGGATTCGCCTCGGTGAATTTAGCCGCGACGGATTGCAGCGCATCGGCATTGGAGCCTTGATATGGATGCCACAGGGTTAGGCTAATCGGGCCACTCAGAGTCGGGGTAATGCGTGGGGTCGCGGTACGCTGGCGGGGAGTACCCGACTGGCTCTGGTCGTTATTGCCGCAGCCGACCAAAAACAATAGCCCAATGAGCAAAAGCAAACCTGCACGCCGCATAGATTCAATCCCCTTTGTCTGTTTTGAAAGACCAGTATAACGCTTTTTTAACCCACGAGTAGCGCCGACTGATTGGCACATGTTACACTCCCTAACATCCAGTGGGCAGCATATTCGAGGCGAGCCATGATTGACCCAGTAGCACTCTTAGGTAACGTGTTCCCCAATATTGATCAAAAAGTGATCGCCCATCTTGCACGGTTAGCTCTGATCAAAAACTATCCGGCGGGTTGGGTCTTGTGTTACGAAGGCGATCGTGGTGATATATTTTATCTGGTGGGCAGCGGGCAAATCGCCATTACTAAGCGCATGAGCGAGGACGAAGAGCGACTCCTGCGCGTCTTGGAGGTGGGTGAATTTTTCGGGGAGATGGCGCTGCTGCATGGCAACGCAGTACGGAGTGCGACGGTCAAAACGCTGATCCCCTCGACCATACTGGAACTGGATCGCACGACGTTTGAGGGCGCGATTGAGCAAAACCCACGTATGGTGCTGACGCTGGTTCGCACGATGATTAATCGGATGCGGGCCAATGACCAATTGGCGATGGATGAACTGCGCCGCCAAAAGGAGATCGTCGAGGAAGCCTATGCTGAATTAAAACGGCAAGAACAACAGCGTAACGAATTCTTGGATACCCTAGCCCATGAACTGCGAACCCCATTGACAGGCGCAAAAGGCTATATTCAATTGGTCAAGGCAGGCATGATGACCGGGCCGGCACTGAACATGGCGGTTGATAAAATCAATTTCTCGTTCAACCGCATCATCAGTTTGGTGAATGACCTGTTGTTTGTGCAAGAAATGGATTTGCTCGATTTTGGATTCTCCAAAGTTGATATACGCGAAGTCATTGATGAGGTGATGGAGCAGTTAGCCCCGATTTTAAGCGAGTATCGGGCAACCCTGCGCTTTGACATTTCCAAGGATGTGCCCACCATTTTGGCCGACCATGACGGCATGGTGCGCGTGTTCCGGCATCTGATTGATAATGCGCTGAAATTTAGCCCGGAAGGTGGCGAAGTTCTGGTCGCGGCACACCAAGAGGGCCAATCGCTAGTGGTCGCCATTGCCGATCAAGGTATCGGTATTCCTCAGGACTTCATGCCACGCCTATTTAAGCGATTTGAGCGTATCGAGAGCTATGAAGGTCATTTATTTGGCGGGGTTGGGCTGGGTCTGCCGATTGTCAAACATATTGTGGAAAGTCACGGCGGAACAATTACCATTGATTCGACACCCGATGAAGGCAGTACCTTCACCTTACATCTTCCACTAGATGCGCGACGAGCCACCACTGAAATCCACATCGAAGAAACGGGTTGGGTAGATATGCCGGAAAGTGGACCGTCCCTCGATAATCTATTGGAAGAATAATCACTTAGCGACGCGAAACACAATCTGATCGCTGGCGTCGTAGCTGACATGGGCAAAGAACGGCAAGGGTGGCGCGTCCACACCAAAAATGCGTGGCAGGGTAATCGGCAAATCTTCAACCAGCGGTAATTGATTAGTGCCATTTTGTAGGCTTGCCAGCAGCGGCGCGAGTGGCAACCATTCCAACGTGCCTTCCTCGCAATCCACCACCTCACGCGAATCGGCCTCACCAGTGAAGATATACAAAATAATGCCCGTAGCTTGACCCGCGTCAATATGGGTGCTGCCGCAAAATCGTAATTGGGCGATATGCAGGCCTGTTTCTTCCAAAATCTCACGGCGGGCACTGGTCAAGGGGTCTTCGTCGCGCTCGATATGCCCCCCCACCCCATTATAGAAACCGGGGAAAATACGCTTGTGCATGGCGCGTTTCATCAACAACAAATCGCCTTGATACGTGATGAAATTGAGGGTACGCGCCACGACCTGCCAACGATTGGCAGTAGTGGTGGTGTCTGCGCCTTGTTCTTTTGCACCCATTACTAAATTCTCTCCTCATCTAAGTTCTGAAATAGGCGACTAATCTATTGCCAGCCTATGATTTTTCGAATTCCTCTCCAAATAGTCAATACTCTACTGGTCGAAAAAAATTTGAAGCTGAGGTCATATGCTCAGAAAAGCAAAGTTTCTTGCGGTAGTTAGTTTTGTTTTGCTTATTCCATTCAACCTGTTGTACCCTAATGAAACCACTTCGCTCAAAAGTTCCCAACAATCGTATCAGAGCGAAGAAGTAATATTTCGCAGGGGTTCTGATACGCCTGTAGGCACCATAGACCCGGCTTCTGCGCGTAGGCCATTATCTATAGAAATTGTGGAAAATTTGTTTTTGGGATTAACCGATATTGACCCCATAACACAGAGGGTTGTCCCAGAAATGGCAGAAGACTGGTTGGTCAGTTCAGATGGACTGATATGGGCATTTCACCTGCGGGATGATGTCTATTGGGTTCATTATGATTCGACCACTGAATCGGTTGAGAAAGTCCGCCTTGTCGTTGCCGCAGATTTTGCATACAGCATCAAGCGTGCCTGTGATCCACGAAGCCACAACTATCTTGAGCAGTTTTTGGGGAAGTTCATACAAGGGTGTGACACTGTCGCTCAAATACCATTCCAGTCAGCGACCAATGAGATGGTTTTTGGTGATACGATTCAAGTCAATGCTATAGATGACACCACCTTAACGATTGCGCTTCATTCCCCAGCCGCCTATTTCCCAGCCATCAGTTCATTATCGTTCTTACACGCACAACCCCAAGACATTATTGAACAATACGGAACAGATTGGACGCAATCGTCAACAATTCTTACTAATGGTCCGTATTTTCCTATAGAAACCTATAGATTTTACAGAAACCCCTATCTACCAAGCGATTTGTTTAGAGGTAATGGGAATATAGCTATGGTGTCTCAAACTACCTTTCAGAATCCGCCGCCTGATATTTGGGTAATGAAAGATGACCGATTTGATATGATTAGTCTTTCCAAAAATCTCCTTGAAAGCATTGAAACAACGCCAGATGCCACAGAGGTTTTGGAACAAGTTGTAAGTTTGCGTGACCCCGTCATCCATTACTTCGCGTTTAACTACAATCAGCCACCTTTTGACAATGCGCATGTCCGGCGAGCCTTTAGTTCAATCATTGATCGAGATTTGCTGGTGGAACAGGCCTTAGGAGGCTTGGGTATCCTAATAGCCGATTTTGATCCAATAGCGACGCTCCAGACGCCGGAAAATGGCGCTCACTTTGACCCAGATTACGCCCGTGCAGAGTTGGCAGAAGCGGGTTACCCCAATTGCAGCAATTTCCCACCCATTATCATTACCACTATCGAAGAGGACATGGCGTTAGTAGATTTCTGGATTGCAAGCGCAGTAGATCACTTGGGATGTAATGCTGATCTATTCAAAACACAAATCTATCACCAAGACTATGTTCCAAATAGACCGTATCAACAACCCCATGTATGGGTTTCTTGGTGGCAGGCTCTGTATCCAGACCCGAATGCTTTCCTTAATGAACGGTTCTCCTGTACCACGAGCAGTTTTGGTGCAACCGAGCGATTCGATTTGTCGTTAACCGGGCTTTGTAGAGTAGATGATGAGACATGTATTCAAACCAGAGCCATTAGACGCCCGTGTACCGAGGCGGACTCTTTCCTGCAAACGGCGTCAGTTGAACATGATCCATCTATTCGAAGGCTACTTTATGACCAAGCGGAGACCCTATTCTGGGGAAATGAAGGTGAATATCCAGCTGTGCCGCTATTTCTACATTCGCGAGATGCCATTATCCGCCCTTGGGTGCGCGGCCCTTTTGCAACTGATAGTATTTTTGGAGCAATGCACTGGGATAGCTACTCGATTGATACGACACTGAAAGCTGCCAGCCAACCATAGACCTATTGATTGAAGCCATCTCCCGCTTCAAGTGCAAGAATCTGGAATAAGTGCCCGAAAAGTGAGCCACCTACGCCAGATTCTTGGTTACGAACTAATCCGCTAAGTCTGACACGTCTTCTTCAATCACTTCCACCACACCGAAATCAGCGAGGGTCTTGTGAATGAGGACAGGCGTGGTGTGTTTCGCTGCCAAATCGAGGGTATTGCCGACGTTCAACTGTTGGAATAGGAAGCTAAAACGGGCCTGCCATGTGGCGCGGAAGGTCGCCCGCAGGGATTCGTCCAAACCCCACAATTTTTGTTTGAATGGGCCGATGGCGCGTTTACGTTCCTTATAGTGGAACTGCTCAACGGTCTGCTTACCACGACTTTCGGCGTGATTGGCGTCTACCCATGCGTACATCTCGGCTTTGAGATCGGCGGGGAAGGCTTCATGTTCATACAGCATATTCATAAAACCCGTCGCAAGGTGAATCTCGCAGGCGGTGGAGGTCGCAAAATTGCCGAAAGCGGATTCGGGCAGGGTACTCGCCCCGTGTTGAACCGCACCCGCGATACCATATTCAGCGCGGGAAACCTTGCTGAGAAGTTCCAGCGTGCCAAAATCTACCGAAACATCGGCGATGCTGCCATCGGGGAGAACGACGCCGCCGTGACTTGTACCCGTCTGGACGCTGATTTTGCTGATACCGGGCATGTCACCTAATTTGGCGACTTCCTTCAGATACAGCGACATAAAGGCGTGCAGTTCTTCTACCGTCGAGTTTTTCTCGCCAACTTCACCGATTTCGCCACCGAGGGAAATCATCACACCTTCAGGTTGAATTTTGCGGATAAAGGCGGTGATTTCGGCACAGTGGTGAGCATTCAGATACTGCTGTTCTTCCAGCGTGCCTTTGCTCAAATCTACGAGGGTGCTGGTATCAATATCAATGTTATAGTAGCCAGCCGTGATCGCTTCCACCGACAAATCTTTGACGGTCTGAACCTCGGCTTGGGGGTCTTTCAGGAAATTCTTATGGCTGACCTGAAAGTGATCGCCCTGAATATAGACCGGGCCACGATACCCTTCTTTAATCGCCGCAGCCAAGATACAGGCGACATATTCGGCGGGACGTTGGGCGGTGTATTGCATTTCGCCGCGTGAGATCTCAAAAATCATTGCCCCGACCTGCAAGGCATTGGCGGCGGCAAAAACACTACGCGCCAAATCGTAGGTCATTGCACGTAGGTTCATAGCAGGGACGGTGAAATTGATCGGTGTTTCGCCCCGTCCGCGAGCCATATACAATTCATGGATGCTGGCAGGGTAGATGCCCAATTCGAGGGCGGATTCCCAAATCAGCCAACGGGCAATAGCCTTTTCTTCTTCGCTGCCAAATACCGCCAGATGAATCAAAATATCAATCGGGCCATTGGGAAAGGCTCTGGCATCTACAGCAACCCGTTTGCCATCCAGCCAGAGCGTCTTGTTCAATTGGTCTAACACTTGCTGTACAGTCTGAGACATCGAAAACAAACCCCTTTACACGCGCATGTCGTTGCGGCAATGAAATGATTGGATTACGGGATAAGCCCCTAATTCTTTGGATTGTCGGAATGGGCCACCCTGTAATATGCTAAAATGTAGCCATTGTTTTTATCATTGAATAAACTACATTGGCTAGACTTTCCGTGAAAATCTACAGTCACCAGTTTTCAGGAGCAAAAGCATAATGGATGACCTTTATCAGCGTATTGTAAAAGACCGCCGGGGCTTTACATGGCTGGCAGGCAAATTACCGGGGTTTGCGGGCTATATGGAAATGACCTCGCGGCGTACCGCTGACCGTCTCATTCGCGACCATTTAGCGGGCCAATTGAAGAGTTTGCTCACCCAACTTGCCAGTATCGAAACCGATATGATTCGTGGCGGCGGGGTTGGCTATATGTCGGCAACCAAAAGCGCCAAGACCAAATTCCAGACCTTAATTGACCGTATCGCGATGGACGCCCCCGGCTATTCCGGCTTTTTTGCGGCGGTACGCATTGGGGGAGATGAACTGGAAAATATCTATGCCTTTGATGAGGCTATGCTACGTTATGCGGAATCTATCGGGGCAGCGCTTGACCAATTAAGCAAGGCCGCCAGCGCCAACGATGGTATCAGCCAAGCCATTAGTAATCTCGATACCCTGATGCAAGAGGCCAACGCTGCCTATGATTTGCGCGAGGATATCCTCAAGGGCATTGCGTAAATAATAACTACTACCACAGGTTCAACTCGCAAGTAAGGAGCATTTTGAGATGGCACGCATTATTGATGTTGTTCAGCACCCAAATGTGGCGGACGAAGAACTCGTCTGGCGCGAACCACAGGCCGGGGCTGGTGATTTCCGCATGGGGTCACAGTGTATTGTGCAGGAAAGCCAAGCAGCAGTGTTTGTCAGTCAAGGGCAAGTGTTGGATGCGCTTGGGCCGGGCCGACACACCCTTAGCACCGCCAACCTGCCGCTGTTATCCAATTTGATCGGCAAGGTCACGGATGGCAAAAATCCATTCCCTGCCGAAGTTTATTATGTAAACCTAAAAGATTTGCCGCAAGTGCGTTGGGGCACTAACCCCCCTATCACCATTTTTACCACGCAAGGTATCGGCGTCATGCAGTTGATGAGCAATGGCGTGGTGGACATCGGGGTGGATGATCCGGTGCGCTTCGTGAAGCAGTATGGCATCGGAAAACCCGTGCTGCGTTTGGATGACATCAAGGAACGCATTCAAACCCTGCTGCTCGGTGAAATGGCGCAAATTCTCAGCCAATTGAACGTTCAAAATGAGCAAGAAGCCAATGCCATGCTGACCAATTTGGAAGGGGCATCGCTGGCACTGCTTAACGAAGGCTTTAAGGCACTGGGGATGCGGATTAAGGCATTTGAGGCCAAACCGTTCCAACGTAAGCAGATCAGCCGCGAAGAAGCCATGAATCTGGTCGGCAACAAGGAAGACTTCTTTCGTATGGAGCAGTTGGATGTGGCCCGCGCTGCCGCCAATAACCCCGGCACCGCTGGTGATTTGGCAGGGGCAGGCATCGGTTTTGGCATTGGTCAGCAGTTGGGTGGAGCGATGAATCCGCAGCAGCAGTCCATGCAAAGCCAGCAGCAAATGATGATGATGCAGATGATGCAGCAGATGATGGAAAAAATGCAGAGTGGTGGACAGCAACCGGCTGCCGCGCCACAAGCACCCGCCGCTGGTGGTGATGCGCCGGCAAATCCACAAACCCCCACCGAAATCCAAGCTCTATTGGATAATCTGGATATGCAGTTGGCTTCTGGCAAAATCAGCGAGACGGCCTATAACCGTCTGGTCGAAAAATGGGAAACGCGACTGAAGGAACTGCGCGGCGGACAGTAAAATTCCCCTGAATCGCAGACTTTCAAAATATCCTTCGCCGGAATACTTTCGGCGGGGATATTTTTTTATCGGAGGGTGATTGCGCCTATCGGGTAGCGGCCTTGATAATCGGTCTCGGCGGTGGGGATACTGGGGTCATCAATCGGTAATTTCGTGCCGGAGTCGGTTTCATAGAGGCCGATGCGGAGGGTGTATTTTCCAGCAGGGATGTCATTCACTGGCACAATAATAGGGTCACGATAGAGGCCGCCGGGCTGCCATGCGGTCGTTGAAATGATGGCGTTGGCGATACCATGATCTAGCACCGCGACCGGAGGCGGGCCGGGTTCACTGACCTCGGTCACCACATGCACCAAGACGCTGTGCTGGGTAGCGGTTTGGCGGATGGCCTCCCAATAGAGCAATATAATTACGCTGCCCCCTACCCCATCCAACACCGTATAGCCGCGCAAAATAGCCACATCGCCAAACTGAATCGCCAAGGGGTGTTCAATCTCAGTCGGTGGCACATCCCAATCACGATATTGCACCACCCCGGGATAGGTGTCGCCATAAATCACTTGGGTATGCTCACGCAGATACGTCTCGGCAAAACTGGTACGTTCACTGGCAAGCAGATAGATGCCAGAATATTGTTCGGTCAGCCATGCAAATTCGTCGGTCGGGTTGGAATCGCTAATGGGAACATTATAGAGGTCGGCTACGCCATTGTAATAATAATCGAGGGCCGGATCGGCTGCGCCGCTAATGATGACATCTTGAGGTGTGGTGCGGGATTCCAAATAGGCCGCAAGATTCTGCCAATCAGGTGACTTAAGTGAATCGTTATAAAAATAATCGTTGATTTCGTGCAGGGAAATAGACGAGAGGGCCAGCGTGACACCCATCATCAGGTAGGGGCGAATTTTGGGCCATGATAAGCCGTCAATACCCGCCATGATTGCCAGTAAAAGGGCCGGTGTAATCGTAATCATATACCGGGGGATGAAGTTAGGATTCGTCCCTTTTGAAATCAGATACAACAGCAGGGGTGGGATAATGCCCCAAAAGAATACAAGGCGAAGATGGGGATTGTTTTGTTTGATGCTGACAGCGGCAAGACAACCGAATATCAGCGCCGTCAGCAAAACGCCGGGGGTCAATGAAATGGTATTGTCACCAAACAACAAGGTGGGCAAAAAGTCTGAAAACAAGAGGCGCCAATCAGCTTCGACAATGGTGCTTTGAAATTTGCTAACAAACACCAGATAGTACGCCTGTATGCTAACGGGAATCGCCAACAGCCCAATTACGCCCCACGCCTTGACAGCACGACGCAACAGAGCCGCATCCCGCAGACTGAGCAGATAGATGCCCTGTGCCACCAGCCACAACACCTCAAAATAGTGCAGATAGAGCAAAAGGGTCTGGATGACAATGTAAGGAATCCACTGGCGGAAAGCGGTACCTTTTTGATCGGTGAGGCGCAAAAACAGATAAAAACAAAGTGGGCTGAGGCCGCTCAACACGCTGTAGGTACGGGCGTCTTGGGCGTGCCACAGAAAAAATGGATTGAGCAACCATAAGAAGGCCAAAGCAATGACCAGAGGCCAGCGTTTGAAAATACGCCGTGCCACTGCTATGAAAGCCGCCATCCCTAACAAATTTCCAAATACGGACAACAACCGGACGGCAAAAACAGACTGCCCCACCAAACCTGTCCATGACCAATAGAGTAGAAATGCACCGACGGGATGGGGTTCATTGCGCGCCAATTCCATCCATGCCTTGCTGAAGGGGGTGACCGTCCAGAGCAGAACTGTATAGGCTTCATCACCGCGCAAATCAACTGCATCAAGGCGGTAGATGCGAAGCGCAAAGGCGGTTAGAAACAATAAAACGAGGCCAAGCCCAAGCCTCGCTTTTGCCGATACCAATTGCACGCGCAAAGAATTCATGCCCGATCGCTAAGCGTAAATCAGTTCTTCGTTGAGTTCTTCGATTTGGGATGACGATAAACTGGCGTGACCCACCTCTTTTTGATTTTTCAAGAAGTCTTGCAGGGTCAGGCGCTCAGTTTTATCTTTGGCTTTGACAAACACTACCGGAACGCTTTGTTCGCCCTCTAACACAACCCGCGCATTGGGATGGGTAAACACAATCACCGGGTTCACTGTTACACCACTGTCGGGTAGATGTTTGTCGAGATATTTTTGGAGTTCGGCTGCTTCGGATTGGGCATCACGGATGGGGTTGCCGATATTTTCTTGACGCATGAAGCTGAGAAGGGCTGTTGCCGCGCCGCCGGGGATACGCCATTTATTATCTTTCACGACGATGGGGCGGTCATGAAACAGGGGGAACAGCACATAAACACCCTGCGGAATCATCAAAACGTGGCGGGCGGGAAACACGAAATGATACAACACGCCCTGATTGGTGACGCCGCGCACGCCTTCTTGAATGGATGTCCACGCAAGCGGTTCACGCACCCAATGATTTGCCATGCGTACCGAAAAAATAACCACCCCGAACAGAATCGGTACAATGAGGCAGTTAAAGGTAAAGGCAGATTCCTCACCGGCAAGCCGACTGCTCATCAAAAAACTAAAGACAAGGCCACCAATGGCGACAAAAAAACTAATCTGGGCCAGATTTCGATTGCGTCGAATCAGGGCCTCGTTGGTTACCACGCGCATAAAGACTTCCCTATGATGTAGACGAATTTTAGGTGCGATAGTATCACAAAATCTAACGGTAATCGAGATGGGTTGCGTTATAATTCACGAGCATTTTACAGAAGAGGAGTCTAAACAACCGATGGAATTCATTTTTTCAGCGACCATCATTCTCATTTTCATTGTGGGTTATTGGTCACTGGCCGTTTTTCCCAAACAGCGGGATTTCAAAAAACATCAACAATATGTCCAAACCCTACAAGTAGGTGATGAAGTGGTGTCCTATGGCGGCATCATTGGGACGGTTGTGGAATTGAATGACGACATTGGGACAGCCATCTTGCGGGTTGCTGAGGGCGTGGAAGTCAAGATTTTGACAGCGGCCCTGCATCAAAAATTTGATCCTGAAGAGCTGGCCCAGAGTATTCGGATGGCGCGTGGAATTGAAGATAATGACGCGACCAGCAAGCAATAAACCCTGCGTTCAAAAACTTGGCGTCAAAATTTGGTGACATGCAACCTTGTTGGCTGGTTCGTTTTGGGGTAACATTCCACGCCGCTAAAGTAACACTTATGTTGTCCGTTTCTCGCGTTAGATACGCACTAAGGAATGCCCTTTATGACAGGATACCGTTATTGGCTGGCGGTAATTCTCGTAATTACGCTGGTATGCGCCTATATTGACTTACCCGATAGCCCCGGTGTCCACATTGGGGATACTAACTGGGATTTTGAAGTGGTGCAGGGTCTAGACTTGCAGGGTGGCTCGCGGGTGCTCCTCAAAGCCGCACTCGACCCCGATCAATTTGAAGCTGAAGATATGCAGGTAGCCCGCGACATTGTGGAACGGCGTGTGAATGGTCTAGGTCTGGCCGAAACTACCGTTCAGTTGCAAGGCAATGACCGCATTCTAGTCGAGCTTCCGGGGGTGAGTGACCGCGATGTGGCACTCCAAACCGTACAGGGGACTGGTTTGCTGGAATTTGTAGATTTCTCTGGGGTCTCGACTGCGATTGATGAGGGTGCGTGTATCATCACCACCGAACAGCAGCGCATCGAACAGGAACGCCAACAGTCGTCCCAAGACGAACAGAATCAACAATTGACGCCGACCCCCCTACCGCCGGATGCACAGCCCACCGCTGAGGCAACCCAAGAAAGCACACCCGACCCACGTCCATTTGGTAAGATCAACGTTAGTGGGGGCAGCAGTTTGGTGCAGGGCGGCGAAGGAACGCCTACCCCAGAGCCGACTGAACCTGAACCCACCGAATCGGCGACCGAGGAAGCGACTGCTGAACCTACAGCGGAAGCAACCGCCGAATCTACGGCTGAACCCACTGCTGAAGTAACACCAGAGGCAACCACGACGCCGGAAGCACCGGCCCAAGAAGATGATTCTGAACGCGGCCCATGCCCCGACGGAAGTTTCCCGATTGGCTCAAATGGTCAACCCGGTGGCCCAGCTTTTACCACTGTCATGACGGGCGCGGGTCTCAAAGATGCCGCTGCCGTCGCTGGAACTTTTGGACAGTGGACCATTAGCTTCACACTGAATGAAGAAGGCGACCAGATTTTTGGCGATTTCACCAGCAGCCATGTGGGTCAGCGTTTGGCGATTGTGCTGGACGGGGTAGTTATTTCCGCGCCGAATATCCAGCAAGCGATTACGACAGGTGACGGGCAGATTACGGGCGATTTCACCCGCGAACGTGCCCGTGTATTGGCGACCCAACTGCGATATGGTGCGCTACCTGTGCCACTAGAGGTGGATGCGTTTGATAATGTCGGCCCAACACTTGGTCAAATTTCAATTGATCGCTCCATCCGGGCAGGCGTCATCGGCGTGTTGGTGGTCTTGCTGTTTATGCTGATCTACTATCGCGTTCCGGGTATCGCCGCCGCTTTGGCCCTCATCGTATTCGGCCTCATCAACTTTGCGCTCTATAAAACAATTCCCGTCACACTTACCCTATCGGCTATTACGGGTTTCCTGATTTCAATCGGGACAGCAGTTGACGGTAATATTCTCATTTTCGAGCGTATGAAAGAAGAATTACGTGCAAGCCGCCCATTAGATCGGGCCATTGACCAAGGCTTCTCACGCGCATGGACATCCATCCGTGACTCCAACCTTAGCACGCTGTTGATCTGCATGATCTTGTTCTTCTTTGGGAGAACATTCGGGGCGAGCGCGGTGCAAGGATTCGCCATCACCTTGGCCTTGGGGTTGATTATTAACCTGTTTACCGCGCTGATTGTGACGCGGACTTTCTTAACCCTGCTGCTTGCTCTGTTTGGGGATAAGCTGCACAACAATAAGCGCATGATGGGGGCATAACCAATGTTTAATCTGGTAGAACGCCGTCGCAACTACTACATATTTTCGACTATTCTGATCGTCATTGGGGTCGCAGCGATGATCTATTCCATCGCTAGCACCGGTACCCTATTGCAGGTTAGCATTGATTTCACGGGTGGCACACTCTTGTCACTTCAATTCACCGAAGAAGTGGACGAACAGCAGGTTCGTGACTTCGTAGAAGAATTCGGTGCGGAAGAAGTCGTCGTCCAAGAGATGCAAGCTATCGAGCAAACCGACAGTAATGCTCCCACCTACCCCGATGGCAGCCGTTGGTCAGTTCGGACGAATGAGTTTTCGGCGACTGAAGTCACACAATTGTTGGATGAAATCGGCGTCAGTATCGCGCCGCTTGATCGGGAAGCCACCTCAACCTCGCAGGTTTCGGCCTCGGTCGGTAGTGAAGTGACCCGCGCATCGTTCTTAGCGATTCTGGCTGCCACCGCGTTGATCTTGTTCTTCATTTATGTCGCGTTCCGCAAGGTGCCACACAAGTTCCGTTACGCCGTCTGCGCGATTATCGCCATGATTCACGACATCTTGATTATCGTTTCAGCGATTTCGGTGTTGGGGTTGGTATTCGGGTGGGAAGTGGACGCCTTGTTCCTGACTGCCCTGCTCACCGTCGTGGCATATTCCGTGCAAGATACGATCGTGGTATTTGACCGCATTCGCGAAAATCTACCCAAGCGTCGTGATGAAGCGTATGAACTCATCGTCAATCGCAGCGTATTGGAGACCATTCACCGTTCTTTCGCCACGCAGCTAAACGCGGTGTTCGTGATGATCGCCATTGTGCTGTTCGGTGGTGAAACCATCCGCCAATTCGTGTTGATTCTGCTGATCGGTCTCACCAGTGGTACCTATTCCTCGATCTTTATCGCCGTGCCACTCTTGGTGTCATGGTCGAAAGGCGAAATCCCCTTCATTCATGGGGATATAAACGAATAAGGTTAAGGATTTTCATTGGGGGCGGCCCATTTACCGCCCCTTTTTGTTTTCTTATTGGGGAGCAAATAGATCATGCCACGCGCTTTATTGAGTGTATCGGATAAAACTGGAATTATTGAACTTGGGCGTGCCCTCGCCACAATTGGCTGGGATTTAGTCGCCAGTGGGGGAACAGCCAAAGCCCTTAGCGATGCGGGGATTCATGTCACGCCAATCGAGCAGTTAACCGGATTGCCTGAAATGCTGGGAGGGCGTGTCAAAACCCTCCACCCGGCGATTCATGCCCCCATCTTGGCACGTGAACACTCCAAAGATTTACAAGAATTGTCCGACCTCGGTTACGCCCCGATTGATCTGGTGGTGTGCAATCTCTACCCTTTTCAGCAAACGGTGGCAAAACCCGATGTCAAATTAGAGGACGCTATCGAAAATATTGATATTGGCGGGGTAACATTGCTGCGGGCGGCGGCTAAGAACTTTGCGCGGGTGACGGTGCTGGTTGACCCGGCGGATTATGTAGGCGTCGTGGAAAAGATCGGGCTGGAAGGCAAATTATCCGCCGAAGAACGCCGCCGACTTGCCGCCAAAGCATTTTCGCACACACGCAATTATGACACGGCGATATGTGCCTATCTCGCGGGCGAAGATGGCTTAGAGGTCGGCGACGAAGGGCTTGGTGACTCTTTGACGATTGGCGTAAAGCAGATTCAGGCGCTGCGTTATGGCGAGAATCCCCACCAAAAAGCGGGGCTGTACGCGACACATGAAGGGGTCGGGCCGCTAGGAGGCACATTGCTGCAAGGCAAAGAATTGTCCTATAACAACCTACTCGACGCGGATTCGGCATGGCGGGCGGTGTCGTCATTTTCCCCTAAAGAATCAGCGGCGGTCGTGATTGTGAAGCACCTCAATCCAACGGGCATCGCGGTGGCCGAAAACGCGGCGGAAGCATTCGCGGCGGCATTGGATAGCGACCCTGTATCGGCATTTGGTGGGGTAATCGCAGTCAATCAGACAGTAGACGCGACATTTGTTGAGTCCCTCGGCAGTTTGTTTGTCGAGGTGTTGATTGCCCCCAAGATTGATAATGCGGCCCGAATTATGCTGGAAACAGGGCGCAAAAACTGCCGCGTTCTGCAAGTCCCCTACTTTAGCACTCAGGTGGGTATCGAATTTCGCAGCATCTTAGGCGGGGTACTGGCGCAAGAACGCGACTTGGGTGACCCCGAAGGCACAGAATGGCAGGTAGTCAGCCAGCGCCGTCCCACCCAAGAGGAAATCAAGGCGCTCAAGTTTGCGTGGGTGGCCTGTCAGCATGTCAAAAGTAATGCGATTGTGATCGCCGGCCCGAATATGACCTTTGGAATTGGCGGAGGTCTGCCTAGCCGAGTAGATGCAACACGCTTGGCAGTCGAGAAAGCTGGCAGTCGGGCACGCGGGGCAGTCTTGGCCTCCGATGCGTTTTTTCCATTTTCGGATGGGGTGCAGGTGGCGGCAGCAGCAGGAGTCTCCGCGATTATTCAACCCGGTGGCTCGATTCGTGACCAAGAGGTGATTGCAGCGGTGGATGCAGCAGGCATGGCAATGGTCTTTACGAAGAGCCGCCACTTCCGGCATTAGGCGCAGGACATTTGGCACCTTTTCTTGTGATAAATGTCCTAACGCGGAATATTTGCGAGGGCCAGCGCGTCGAATTACTGTGGGAACTTGGGCCACAGTAATTTTTATGAAAGGACAACACTCATGGCAGATCACAATGCCAAATTGACATGGAAACAGGGGATGACCTTTGAAGGGTATACCGATGGCAAAAGCCACCTCCCTGTAACGTTTGCGTCTGGGGCCGAAAACTTAGCGGAATATGACAATGGGCATTCTCCGTTGGCGACGATTTTGTTGGCATTGGCAGGCTGCACGGCAATGGATGTTATCAGCATCCTGAAAAAGAAGAAACAAGAAGTTGCGGCGTTTGAAATCGAGGTCGAGGGCGATCAGGTGGCGGAACACCCGCGTGTTTATAACCACATCGTCATTGTGTACAAGCTGTGGGGCAATAATCTGAGCGAAGAAGCCGTTGCACGCGCCATTGAACTTTCGGAAACGAAATACTGCTCGGTCAATGGAATGCTCAAATTAAGCGCCAAAATTGAGTATCGCTTCGAAATTCATCAACCAGAACCGCAACCATAGATGTAAAAGCAACTAACAGGCATGAGTGGGGTTACTACCATTTATGCCTGTTACGAATATTTTGTGGGTGCGAAAAAACATCTTTCAAAAGTTTTTGAAAGTTATAAATTTTGTTGACGTACCTCCTCCAATCGGGTATACTCATATTAACTTAATTCGTGCAATAGTTCACAAGCGTACCCGGCTTCTGGTAGCTCAATCTCTCGCTTGGCAGCAGTGCCTTGTTGAGAGCAATTTACATCCAAAGAGGAATTAGCATGACCGCCCCCAGTAACATAGCTGTTGACACACAAGCTCCCGCATCCAACTTGCAGCGGCAGGATTGGGCGCAAGGGGTTCGGGCAGACCTCGAAAAAGTTACGGAGAAAATTCGCTCCGTTTCCTTTCTGGACAATCCACTATTGGATAACGCCATCCACAAGATTATCTCGAATGGCGGCAAACGAATGCGCCCCGCCATCACTATGTTGGTAGGTCGAATCGTCAACGCTAGTTTCGATCCGACGCTATCCGTAGCAGCTTCCGTAGAATTGCTGCACACCGCCACACTGGTGCATGATGATTTGATTGACAGCGCCAAAGAACGTCGCGGCGCTCCCACCCTGCATACCGCCCTGCCGCTTGGTGTGACGGTATTGACAGGCGATTTCCTGTTTGCTCAAGCCGCCGCATTGGCAGCCGAAGCGAATCAGGTGGAAGTCGTTAAGGTATTTTCGCGCACACTAGTCAGCATCTGCCGGGGTGAAATTTTGCAGGCCCAGACCAAATGGCAAATCCCGACACTGGACAGCTATATCGAGCGTATTTATGGCAAGACGGCGGCGCTGTTTGAGGCGGCTGCGATTTCAGGTGCGCTGCTTGGCAAACATATCTCCGAAGACGAAGTGCAGGCCTTTAGCACTTTTGGGCGTGAATTGGGCTTGGCTTTCCAGATGATTGACGACGCGCTGGATTTTGTCAGCACGACTGAAAAACTGGGCAAACCAGCCGGGAATGACCTACGACAAGGCATCATTACCCTGCCCGTGCTGTACTATCTGCAGCATGAAGGCATTACGGATGATATTGCCTTCCTGAAGGGTCTTGATAATCCCGATACACTTGAAGCAGTGATTAAGGGTGTGTGCGAGACAGGTGCGGCCCGCCAAGCCTATGAATTGGCACGCGATTATGTCGCCAAAGCAGAAGCAGCCCTGAGTGGAATTGAGTGGTCGCAAGCATTAGATTTGCTGCTTGATCTGGCGCATTACGCGGTGGCACGTGATTTTTAACTAATCTCAGCAACCGTCAATCGGTGCTATACTAATTTTAGCTTTCTGGAAGTCTCCAGTAGAGCGAATACCAACAAAAGACGCATGGGGGGCGACCCGTGCGTTTTTTGTTTATCTATCGGATCAAACGCGCATGAACGACTTTGATGCAAGAATCCATCACCAGCGGATAATCTACATCTTCGGCTTTAGCTTCCAGCAAAATATCCACTACGCCCAACTGTGCCCAAACGGATTTCGCGCCGACCTCGACAGCCTCGTCAAATACGCCTGCCAAATGTTCCGAACGGCGAAACACATTGACTATATCAATGGGTTCAGGGACAGAGGCCAGATCGGGATAACATTTTTCGCCATCAATTTCGCTAATCGTCGGATTCACGGGATAGACTTTGTAGCCGACCCGCTTCAGATATTGGGCGATTTGATAACTGGTGCGACCCGGATTATCCGAATGGCCCACGACGGCAATGACCTTTGCGTGGGTCAGCAAATCGCGTAGCTGGGTATCGGTTAACATGCTGGCCTCCTCGATTGGCTTAGCTAATGGTGAGCTTCAATTCACGGGCATCTTTTTGGAGAGGTGGCGGCGGATCGTCCTCACCCTCTTTCATCTCGTCCCGATAATAGAGATTGGCCGACACACGATAATCACCCACCGGATCCGGCACACCGCGAATGTGCATAGTGAATTCCATACGCGGGTGCATGGTTTCAATAATGCTCAAATTGGCGATGGGACGTTCCTCACCACTGACTTCGCGCCACAGGACAATTTCGAGGTTGGGCCGCTGCAAAAATGGCGTCACATGCACACGCAGTTTGACCCGCCATTTATCGGGATAGGGTTCGACCTCTAGCAACTCGATTTTGACATTATCCGGCGGTTGTGGCACATCCCCCGGCTCAAAAAAATTGATGGTCATCTCACTTTAATCCTTACTTCGCCGCTTGCAGGGCCGCCCATGCTTTTTCAAACGAATCAGCCGGGACGAGGATATGGTCACGCGAGAATGCGCCGAGGGGGATAATGGATACCCCGGCCTCCGCCAAAATCGTGGCGACCAATGCCATAAACCCGATCAGCGAAAATTCTAATACCATATCAAAGGTTATTAGGCGAAATTCGCCCTGTTGCTCAGCGGCAGGCAAGCGCTTGGCATAGTCCTCTTGCCATGCCTCGGTTGGCATCACCAATGAAACCTCATCTTTGTCGGCAATGAGGGCGCAAAAGGCCTCGCCCAAGTCCGCCAAGACACCTGCCCCGGCCCAAATGGCACTCGCAGGCAATTGGATGAGTGTATACAACACCTCATCAGTATACAGAGGGGTTTGGGATAACACTTCTTTCGCGGAAAGACTCATATGTTCCTCAGTTTGCGGGTGTGCCAAAAAAGTAAATCAGCATGTCGTCCAAGAGTGCCCGCCAATTGCCCCACGAATGGCCTTCGGGGGTTTCGACAAACAACAGGGGATACCCTTTGGATACGAAAATATCACGTAGGCGGCGGGTATTTTCGATGTCATCCCAAATTGAACCCTGACTCATGAAAATATTCAACGGCAAAGGGTCTAACGTTTCGTAGGCGTCTATGACCGTTGTATCTACCCACAAGGCCGGGGATTGAATCGCCAGTAGACCAAATACTTCGGAGTGGGTCAAGCCCATATAGGCTGAATTCAGGCCGCCGAGGGATGTACCCAAAATGGCGCGGGCTTCGGGGCGAGGGTCGGTTTCGTAGGTCGTGTCAATCATAGGCACGAGTTCTTCAGTCAAAAATGCGCCAAAATCATCGTTGGTAATGTATTGGCTTTCGCGCCGATTGGTCGTTGGGCTATCGGGATTGCGCGGGTCAACAAACACCGCCATGATCGGTTGAATTTTGCCGTCCGCCATCAAATTATCCAGCACCGTCACCATACTGCCCATCTGGGCATTGGCATATTCGTGTCCGTCGGTGACATAAATGACAGGCAGCGCATCGAGATTGGCATAGTCGGCAGGGGTGTATACCCGATACGCTACATCATAACCTAGATTTGTGCTGGTCATGACGATCTGTTCATTTAACGTGCCCTTTTCAATGTCGTCACGCGAGATGGTATCGGCGGGATAGACGTATTCGGGCATCCGCAGTTCAGAATTTGGCCCAAAACCACCGACCTGCTGATAGGGGTTTAGCGTGTCAAGCAACCACTGGGAACCATTCACCACGATTTTATAATCAAGACGGGCAGTTAGAGGGAATTGGCGTACCAGCATCCACAAATCAGTGTCACCCTGTTTTGTGCCCAATGTCTTGTCAGTGCTCTCCCAACCGCTAAAATCGCCACGCCACTCGACTTTGTTGCCAGTGCCGCGATAGAGAAAAACACAAGTATCGTCCCAAATCAGGGGCATTTGACCGCTGGCGACAATCGTCTCCCAGAATGGGTCAATATTCCCGCTGGCGACGGCTTCATCAAGGGCCGATTTGAATTCGTCGAAGGTGGCATACGGTAAAGCATTTTCTTGGGCATGTAGATTAGATAACGGAAGCCATGACACGATCATCAGCAAAACAGCAGCTAAACAGTAACGTTTCATCACCACCTCCGGCTTATTCATCAAACAAATAGGTAGACTCGGCATAAAATCGCACGGCCCGATGGGAAATCTTTTCGATGACCCATTGTTCAAGGGCAGCATTTTTCTCGGCAATTGAGAGATGCGGGTCACGTAAAGCCTCTAGTGGATAATTCAGGCGCATCGCCCTACCCTGAATGATATGCCGCGAAATGCCGGGAGGCAACAAAATTTGGTCACGTGCCGCCACCATAATTTCGGCGGGTTCATAATGCGGAAAAACAATTAGGGCCGTCGCGCCGGGAAACATTTGACGGACAAGGTTGGGGTCGTGACTATTCAAACGATCCAGTTTTCCGGCTTGGCGGTAGCAGTCTACCAGATCAATCAGATGCCGATTACGGGCTTTCAGGCTGAGGTCGGGGGTCGTTAGGATATAGGCCATGCGTGACGCGATTTCGACCACATAAGCCAGTGCCTCACGTCGGGCCAACATTGCACGCGCCGTTAAAATATCGGATTCATGCACCTCAACATTGGGTAGGGCTTTGACAAGGGGCAACATCGCTGAAAACGGCAGTTCCGAGATAACGTGATTCCATGTATCAAGGGCGACCTGCCCGGATTCGTAGTCCACCACCTGTACCAAGATATGCCGATAACCGAGATGTTTGAGCGAGTGGCAGCGATTCGCTCCATCGAGGACAACATATCTATTCTCAACATCTGGCAGAGGGGCGACCAGCGGCGGGTGTAACCAGATACCGGATGCTTCAATACGGCGCATTAAAGGCTGGGAGCGCTGAAAATCATGTTCTTCATGAGGCAACACATGGTCAAGTTCGACAATTCGCAGCAATGGCGGACGGACATCTAGGGTGGAGTCATCGGTATGCAGCACGGGAATTCCTTATCAATTCATGGGAGATCACAACACTTGCCTAATAATCATGAGCACAGTTCGGCGCTTATCTAAAAAATTTTAGCACTTAAATAACATTCAAACAGGGGATAAATAGCATGTTGCGAAAAATGGCGTTATGGGTAAAGTTAGTCTATTATTCAATAAAAGCGAATTGTGTTTTTTGCGAAAACTCTTCAGGAGGCCAGCACCATGCAACGTGTCTACCGTTCATTAATCGCCATCGGGTTGTTGGCGATAATGGTGAGCGTTCTTATCCTTGCACCCCGTCTCGCATCGGCCCAAGATGGTGGGCAACAGCCTACCCAGCATGTGGTACAACGCGGCGAAAGCCTTTATGGAATCGCCCGTCAATATGGGGTGACAGTTCTTGCTATCGCTCAAGCCAACAATATCAGCAACCCAAATCTTATTTACGTGGGGCAGGTCTTGAAAATTCCGGTAGGCACAACGCCCACTGTTACCCCAACGACCCCTGTGCCAACTACCCCGGCGGCGACTACCCCCGCCCCAACTACTCCCCCACCCCCCACAGGTCAAACAGTGCATGTGGTGCAAGCAGGGGAAAATCTATACCGTATCGCCTTGCAGTATGGCACGACCGTTCAAGCCATTAGCCAAGCCAATGGCATCACCAATCCGAATTTGGTTTATGTAGGGATGCAGCTCAAGATTCCTGCGCCGGGAGCCGTCCTGCCTGCTGCAACGACGCCTGCCGCAGTAGCAACCACACCCGCACCAGTTGCGACAACACCTGCTCCGGCCACAACCTCTGAGGCCTCTGGTGGCGAAGCAACAGCCGTAGCCACTACACCCGCACCGACCAACACCGCACCAGCCGCGGCGGTGCCATTTAACTATGGCATCCAAGTTCAGTTGTTCGGGCAAGACTCAGCGGCGGTGGTTGAAAACCTGACCCGTTTGGGAGTTGGCTGGGTCAAACAAGAGATTTCTTGGGCCATGTTTGAACCCACCAAGGGCAATATCAATTTTGACGATATTGACACCGCGATTGATGCACTGGATGGCGCTGGCTTCAACATCATGCTGACCGTGTACGATGCTCCCGATTGGGCACGCGGCGCGACAGAAGAGAACGGCCCACCCACCGACAATCAAGATTTCGCCAATTTCGTGACCCAACTCGCCACGCGCTATGCGGGCCGAGTGGATGCCTATGAAATTTGGAAAGAACCGAATCTGCGCCGGGAATGGAACGGCAAAGCCTATGGTAAGCCAATCAGCGCGGCAGGCTATGTTGATCTACTGCGTGTTGGTTATACCGCCGTCAAAGCTGCCGATTCTGAAGCAGTGGTCGTCAGCGGTGGTCTAGCCCCGACAGGCTTGGACAACGCCGATAATGCGCTCAATGACCGCAACTTCCTGCGTCAGATGTATCAGGCCGGCGTTAACACGGTAGCAGACGCCATTGGGATCCATCCCTTCGGCTTCGGCAACCCGCCTGATTCGACCTGCTGCGAAACCAACCCACAAATCACGGGTTGGGACGATCACCCCAGTTTCTTCTTCCAAAACACGCTGCAAGAATATCGCGCTATTATGGGCGAATTTAATGACAGTGGACGCTTCTTGTGGGTGACAGAATTTGGTTGGGGTAGCTCGGAAAATCTACCCGGTGATGTCAACCCGAATTTTGGGTTTGTGGAATTCACCAGCCTAGACGAACAATCCCAATACACTATCCGCGCCTTTGAAACGGGCAATGAACTCGGCTTTATCGGGCCAATGTTCCTGTGGAATCTGAACTTCTGCGAGGTGTTTGGTATCGGTTCGGCGGAATGCTATTGGAGTTTGCTAGACCCGGCTGGTAATCCCAAACCGATCTTCTTTGCCGTTGAAGGTATCGAGAAATAAGTCTACCCCAAGCAATACCCTGATCTAAAATCGCAACCCCCTAGCCCAATAGTCGGGTCTTAGGGGGTTTTTGTTCCTCACAGTTCCCTCAAGAAGTTTTAAGGTAAAGACAACCTTCGGGTAATAGATTTTTTACAAATCTCGCCTAAAGTAGTTACAAAATCATGGTGTTCACATCAAAACAGCATTTGGGGAGGACTATATCGCTATGCGCATGATGAAGCGTCTGACGTGGATGAGTGTTATTGTTATGGTATTCGCTTCGGTGTTCGCTATCGGAGTCGTAGTTGGGGTACAAGCCCAAGATAATCGTAGTCGGCTCGACCCCCTACCGGCGGGTGCACCCTATCAACCCAACACTACCGAATTGAGCCTCAATCAGCTTTATGAACAGGCCATCCAATCGGTGGTCAATATATCGGTGGTGAAATCCAATGCGTTCGGCGAAGGCAGCGGGTTTGTCATTGACAACGAGGGCCATATCGTGACCAACAATCACGTAGCGGAAGGTGCTCAATATATGGAGGTCACCTTTGCGGATGGCACGATTCGGGAAGCCACGATTATTGGGCGCGACCCTGATTCTGACTTGGCGGTCATCAAGATTGACCCGACGGGCCTTGCACTGCGCCCGGTAACGCTAGGGGATTCCGATCAGGTGTTTGTAGGGCAGCAAGTTTTGGCGATTGGCAATCCGTTTGGGCAGGCCTTTACATTAACCACAGGTATTGTCAGTGCCCTTGATCGCAGCCTGACCGCCGAAAACAATTTTAGCATCCCGGAAGTTATCCAGACCGACGCGGCCATCAATCCGGGGAACAGCGGCGGGCCATTGCTGGATATGTCCGGCAATGTCATCGGAGTCAACACAGCCATCAACACCGAATCGGGCAGTAATTCAGGGGTGAGTTTTTCGATCCCCTCCAACACAGTGCGCCGCATTGTGCCATATCTGATTCAATATGGTAGCTACGACCACACATGGCTTGGTATCACGGGCAATACCCTGCGGCCTGAACAAATAGAGGCAATGAACCTGCCTACGGGTACTAAAGGCGTGCTAGTAGGTGAACTTCAACGCGGTGGCCCAGCAGCTGACGCGGGTATTCGAGGTTCAGATAATCAAATTCGGACGTCATTAGGGCGCTTGAGCATTTCCGGCGATGTGATTACAGCAATTAATGGCGTGTCCGTTACCAGCATGAGCGATCTCATCAGTTTTCTGGATACGACGCAACCCGGTGACAATGTGGTCGTCACGATCATACGAGATGGAGTGACCCAAAATGTCCAAATTACCCTAGAAGCGCGTCCATAAGCCACACCCAAATGAAGCATTGAGAGGCTAACCACAGGGTTGGCCTCTTTTGGTTGATATTGCGAGTTATTGTGTCAGCAGGGGTGCGGAATCTTCACCCTCCGGTGTATTGATCGGACGAGGCGTAGCATTCAGACTTGGCGCAGCAGGGATAGGCGTAACGGGTGGGCCGGCGATACGAAAGACTCGCAAAGCCAACTGGGTATTGATTGGAGGCAGTTCCAGATTTAGGGTAGCGCCTTCAACCGTCAGGATAACATATTCCTCACCAATCACATTACCCGTGATGGTGTCCCAATATTCCACGCGATACTCGCCAATACCCATCCCCGGAAGCTGCAACTGATAGGGCAAGGGTATAATGGAATCCCCCGCTAACACAGTCTCCCATGTATAGTCACGGTGATGCACCCAAGCGAGGGCGATACCCGTGTTGGCATCGGCAAGGGCAATAACGCGGACAGGTGATGTATAGGCTTCGATTTCGAGATACTCCAATTGCAACCAGTCTTCACCCAAATTATCCAAAATCAACATGTGCTGACCGGCGGTGATAGGCAAGGTAATGGTTAGGGCCTGTGTACCCGCGGCTAAGTCCACTTGTGTCGCCACCTGCCCATCCATCGTCACCACCAATTGGGCTCCGGCGGCGGTTGAGACATTTTGAATACCAATCCGCAAAGTAGTATCAATCGGCGGGAAAATGACATAGGTATGTGGGCGGCGATTTTCGGCGTTAAATTGTCGGCCATAGAGATAGCTGGATAGTTGAGTTGAGGGCGGGAAAACCCCATCACCCGTTATGCGATAGACCACATCCGCCCCCAACCCATTGCGGAAGGTACGGTTAAATTCCTCAATCCGCAGCGGTTCATAGGTCACTTCCGTCAAAGCAATGAGCGCGGCGTCAATCGGCTGTAGATTGAGGCTGTTCCATGCGATACCATCGGTAAATCGCCTCAACGGGGTATAGAGGTCATACAACGCCTGCGGGTCAAGATAGGTATCCCACCACCACGACATCGCACCACCCGCTGAACCCGATAACGCGGCGGGCCAAATCGTGTCCCGAATATGGACACCGCTTGGGTCATCAGCCGTCGGCTCAAACCAAGGATTGACCGAAAATTCGGTCAGCAGCACTGGGCGATCAGCGAAAGTGGTTACGTCGGTTAAGCCATTCAGCGTGACGGCAACTTGATCGCTGGCCTGTTCAATTGGGCGGGCTTGGTAGACCTGAGCCTGTACAAAATCGAGCTGAGGATTGGCTAGAATCTCAGGTTGCACAGCGTCCGTACCAACCGTCACTAAATGGGAATACGCATCGGCTTCACGGATGGCCTCAATCAACCGATCCAACCAGCTATTGGCAGCGGTGGGATTAAAACCCTCGATTGAATCCAGCGCGTCGGTGATTTCCCATGCAAAAACAGCGGTGCTATAGCCCCAGCGGGCCGCGATGTAATGCAGACGATTGATTAAAAGCGCTTCAGTATTGCGATCTGTCCACACGGCATTGGGTTCGCTGATAACGCCGCCATAGGTTTTGTTATAGGGGTTGTTGTCAAAATCCGCATCAATGGCGGGGCGAGCAGGTGTAGGCGGAATCGCGACAGGCACACCTGTATATTGTGTAAAGGCTTGGCTCCACACCAGTACCAACTGCAAATAGATGCCGCGTGCCTGTGCCGCCTCCAAAATCGTGTCCAATCGCCATGCCGCTCGCTGACCCTCTTCGCCATACTGTCCGGCGGGGGCTGTCCATTCGAGGCCGATGAACCAAGGGGTATCAATATAGAGGCGGGCATAATTCGCACCCGCAGCGGCAAGTTTGTCAAACCATGCTAGATAAGTAAAAATGCCCCCACCCTGCTCCCATGACCAACCCAAATTGTGACCGATGGGGAAATAGGGGGTGTCGTTTTGAAATTCAAAATAGCGCCCCGCCGTCCGCACAAAGCCGGGGTTCGCTGATTCGACCGCCTCAAAACTGCCAGCAGTCAAATTAACTTCAGTGGCATCTCCCACTTTGGCCCGCACATTGTAGCGCCACAGGCCCAATTCGGTCGGCGCAAAACGCAACCGCCATTCACCTTGTCCAAGTGGAGCCAGAATTTCCGACTGGCAATCGGCCTCACAGGTTTGTTCATAGGGCTGGATGTAAAAGGCCGGAACATGGTAGGTTTGCCCACTGCGGGCCGTGAAGTTGCCCCAAACCTGCACCTCACCCCAATCATAAGGATTGGTGATTTCACCCGATACTTCGACGGCAATTTCGAATTTTTCATAAATACCGACGGTTTGAATTTCCTGACGATCAGGAGTTGGGGTAGGATTATCCTGCGCCTGCACAGGCCACCACATGGGGGCGATTGTTATGGCAGCAAGCACTAAAAGTGCCAAAAAGAAGTTGAGTGTTCGCAAGTGTTTGTTTCGCATGGCAGAAAGTTTAGCGAGCGATGGCATTAGTGGCAAGTGGGGCAAAAGGGGCAGAACGAGGCGGCGGATTGAGGCAGACAATTTGCAAACTTGCCCACATGACTGACAGTGCTATAATGACATATGGAACCCACTTTTGATCAATCAGTTAAAGGTAATTTAGACTTCTGTGACCGTCCAAGAGACCTTACCCACCTCCGAACTTTATACAACCCTGCAACGTTACCTTGATCAGCGACGTCTGTTAAGCGAGGTTAGCCGACGAATCGCGGCTAGTGCTGGTCTAGCTGAAACGCTGCCCCATATCCTCAATGGCATCTGTCAGGCAACAGGTGCTGTATTGGCACGGGTGGTCGTCGGGGAAAATGGGGGGACGATTTCTTTTGCCAGCGGGTCGGCGGAAAGCAAATTTGAGGCCGCCGATAGCCCTATTTACAGCTATGGGCAAAGTCAACAAGCGTCCATTGAAGTATTTGATATCACCGCGCCACCAAATGGTCTTGATGTGAGCATTTTGGAAGGATTGGTTTCCTCCATTTTGATTTTGCCGCTCCAAGCCCAAAAAATGCAGGCGGGTACATTGTGGGTAGCATTTGAACATTCCCATCAAATGACGCAAGACGAACGGGATTTTGTTGAGTTATTGGCGCTTCAGGCCACCATTGCCATTACCAATGCGCGGACATTTGAAGAAGCCAAGAGTGGTCGAGAACAACTGGCGGCGATTCTTGCCAGTGTCGCAGATGCCATCATCATGGTGGATAAGCAACGCAAAATCCGCGTGTTTAATCCTGCCGCCGAAGCCCTGTTCGAAGTTACTGCCAAAGCCGCGCTTGGTCAGCCCTTTAAGAGTGTGATCAAGAGTGAAACGCTCCTAAAGCTGGTCTATCCCGACGAGCAAAACGACGCGGCCGAAAACATTGTTGAATATGTCGCGCCCGATGGGCGTATTTTTGCACCGCACGTGTCAGAGGTCATCGCGGAAAACGGCAATACCGACGGCTGGTTGCTGGCGGTACGTGATGTCAGCCGATTTAAACGGCTCAATGAAAACATGAGCACTTTTTTGCACACCGTCTCGCATGATTTGCGCTCTCCACTTACCGCCGCCAAAGGCTACCTCGATATGCTGCCGATGGTCGGGGAGGTCAATGACAAACAAGAAAATATGATGGGCAAGATCGTGACGAGCATCCAAGATATGACCAATCTGGTCGAAAAAGTGCTAGATGCGGGACGGCTTGACCCGATGATGGGGACGTATCAACTGCGCCGAGAATCCATTGACCCGTCAGATGTGATTGCGAAAGTAGTCTCGACACTTTCCAGCGCCGCGCAAAAGAAACAGATCAATCTGCGATTCCATGCAGCGTCGAATGTGCCGATTATGTATCTTGACGAGATGATGATTGAACGCGCTTTACAAAATTTGGTCGAAAACGCCATCAAGTACACCCCCGAAAATGGCGAGGTGATGGTCGAAGTCGAAATGAAGAACCACACGTTGATCTTCGCTGTGATTGATAATGGCTTGGGAATTGCCCCAGAAGATCAACAACGTCTATTTGAAAGGGGCGAACGGGTGCGCCGCAAAGAACACAAAGGGATTCGCGGGTCGGGATTGGGCCTGTTTATCGTGCGCAATGTCGCCCAGCAGCATGGCGGTGACGCGCGGGTTCAGAGTGAAGAAGGCCATGGAAGCCGTTTCGAAATCTTGATTCCTCTGACCGACGATAATTTGCGCGGCGGTGGGGATTAGTTAACGAGAAGAGCGATTCGACTTTAATAATGCCAATACGAGTTCTCCCCGAAACTATTGCCGCCCAAATCGCCGCCGGGGAAGTGGTCGAACGCCCAGCCTCCGTTGTCAAAGAATTGCTCGAAAATTCATTGGATGCCGGGGCAACCAGCATCAATATCGAGATTCGTGGCGCTGGCAGTCGGCTCATCCGCATCAGTGATAACGGGCATGGCATCCCAGCAGATGAAATCCCCCTCGCCCTTGAACGGCACGCCACCAGCAAAATTACCATATTAGACGACATCTATAATCTGCATACGCTCGGTTTTCGCGGCGAGGCCCTCCATAGTATCGCCTCAGTCAGCCGTTTAACTTTGACCTCACGCCATCAAAAAGAAAGCGTCGGGGCAAGGATTTTGGTCGAAGGCGGCAAGGTGTTAGAGGTTCGGCCCGTTGGCGCACCTATTGGTACGATTATCGAGGTCGCCGAGCTATTTTTTAATGTACCCGCCCGCCGCAAATTCCTAAAAAGTGATGCCACCGAGCGCCGCCATGTCATCACGCTGATTAGCCAATATGCGATGGCCTATCCGCAGGTGCGCTTTCAATTGTCGCTGGATGGACGGGAAGCCTTTCATAGCACCGGAAGTGGCAACCTGACGGATGTGCTGGTGCAAGCATTGGGACTGGAAACTTTTCGGGAAATGGTCGAGGTCAGCCCTCTGCCCCCCACTCGCCCCGATCTACCGGTGATTGAGGTCTTTGGATTTACGACCACGCCAGCCCTGCATCGTGCCAATCGTTCACAAATCACGCTATTTGTGAATGGGCGAGCCATCAATGACCAACGACTCACCTTTGCGGTCGTACAAGCCTATCATACACTCCTACCCGCCAGCCGCTATCCGGTCAGTGTGTTGTTGATTCAAGTGCCACCGGAAGATGTTGATGTGAATGTCCACCCTACCAAAGCCGAAGTCCGGTTTCGACATCCCGAAGCGGTATTTACGGCGGTACAGCGCGGTGTGCGGCGGGCTGTTATTTCGCAGGCGGGGACAACTGCGATTTATCACACGGAAGATTACGAAGACAGCCCTTCCTACGAAGATGTACCGGATAAGCGTAGTGCCAGTTTACCCCCTCCGCGCCAATATCCAGCCCAACTCGATTTCGATTTTGACACCCCTGCGCCGGGTCGCTACAGTCAACAGCGGCCTGCTGATGAACCCGAATATGAACAGGGCATGGAAACGGAGAGCGCTGAAAACGAGCCTGATGCGTTTTATCCCCATTACGAAACGCTGACACCGCCAACGATGCGCCCTGCGGTTCAGCCCGATGACCCCACCGCGATTCCTGAAGGTGCGAGTCGCCCCAGAAAGCCGCGCACGTTGCCGATTTTGCGGGTGGTAGGACAAATCGCTGCCAGCTATATTGTGGCGGAAGGCCCTGTTGGGATGTACCTGATTGACCAGCACGCCGCGCATGAACGAATTTTGTTTGAGCAATTTTTGGAGCAATATCAGGCGCGTGAATTGACGGTGCAACAGGTTTTGGACAGCGGTAGTGTCAGCCTTAGCCCAACTGAAGCGCACTTATTAGATGAGATTCAGCCTATCCTTGCCGAAATGGGATTTGAAATTGAACCGTTTGGAGTCAACACCTATCGCGTGCAGGCCGTTCCAGCTATCTTAGCTGACCAAGACCCCCATCAGGTGCTGCATGTGCTGCTGCAAGATTCAGAAAGTGGCAAAATTCCCGGCGTGCAGACGATTGAAGATAAGATTTTGCGGCGGGTCTGCAAAGCTGCGGCGGTCAAAGCGGGGCAGATTTTGAGCCATACCGAAATGCAGGGGTTAATTCACCAATTAGAACGCTGCGAAAATCCACATACCTGCCCGCATGGTCGCCCGATCATGATTCATTTGAGCAATAAGCAGTTGGAAAAAGAATTCGGACGCACTTAGCCGAATCATCCCTAAGAAAAAAGGGCGCACCGCATAAACAGCACGCCCTATTCCTCAGTCGGCCAAATTCTATCTGGCTTCGGCGACGGTCAAACTAACAGCGACAATATCCATTCGCTTTTCGGTTTCGGGGTCAGATTGCAGCAGCAAACCCGCCCCACCCTCGGTCAAAGTGGCATCCGAGAATGACCCTAGCACAACATCGTCATAATACAACCATGCAGTGTCACCTTTGACATATACCCCCAGCGAATGAGACCCTGAGTCGGGGACAGGCGGCTGATTGATTTCACCATTAAATAATGGATCGCTTGGGCCATCGGGTGTCTCTAGCCATGCCCGATAACTGCCATCACACTGCATCCCGAAGGCGTAATACGAGCCAAATTCACTAGCCGCCCGCCAGATCACCCCAACCAGTGAGGCATCGGTACAAGCACGAGTGGCAAAAACGACTTCGACATAATAATTGCTGGTCTGTACGCCTTCAAAGGGCAAAATAGCAGACGGTTCACGGTTATACAGGCCAATTTGTCCACCTGCCAAATACAGAGTTGCGACGGGTTGGCTTAATCCACTCGGAATCGAACCGGGTTGGGTCAAATCCGGATTATAAATCAACTCCCCTACCCCAAATTCACCTAATGGGCCATCTCCCTGTGGCGTGCTACCCGCTGTTGTGCCTGTATCGGGGCTAGGCGCGGTGGTGCTCACCGTCGTAGAATCCAAACTCCACACCCGTAGACTCGTCGCGGTATAAGCCAAACCGCGCTGTGCCCCAATCGCCAAAACGCCATCCACACGTAGCGGGGATAACACATCAAAGGTTGCCAATTCCGCCCCATCGAGATACCACGTCGCAGAGTTATTGACCATCAAAACCCCCATGACGTGCTGCGACCCCTCATCCAATGCCGCCGGAGCACGACCCTGCACATCAATATCGCCGGGGTTGCCCGCCACAATGCTGCGCGAACGGTAATCACCAGAGCATTGTAGGACATAGGCATAGGTATCCAACTGGGCGGCGGTTTGGGCATTCGGGGTAAGGCGTGTCAGAAACAGGAAGGCACTTTCCGGCACTTGGCAGGTTTCGATGGTGAAACTGACTTCGCTGTAGAAATTATCTACGAGCAGGTCAATTGGCGGGGCAAGGCCAATCCCGGCGTCGGCATTGATACTGGTAATCTGATAACCATCCACCGACGAGGCAAATTCCATCCCCGTGATCGTGCCTTCGGGCCATTGTTCTGTGTTTGCGAAATCGGCCTCATAAACCACCTCAACCAGCGGCAAATCTGTGCCATCGGGTGGGGCAGTTGGGCCATCCCCCCCTTGACCAAAAGACGGGGTCAGCGGCAATAATCCCAAAATCAACAAGGTGCCCCAGAAAATAACGCCAATTTTTCGCATATGATTTCCTCCGTTGCAGTGAATCGCACGACACTGGTTCTACTCGACAATCGTATCCAAAGTTTGTTTTGCCATCAGTTTGGCACGCTGGGGGGCATCACCCACATAGGTACTATAATCCATCAAATCGCGGATGGCATCAGCGGACAGATATTTTAAGAGACGCTCATCCTCCGCCAATTGGTCAACCAGTGGATTAGCCGCTCCCTGTGAAATCGCCTCCCACGCCGCCAGCGAATGTTCACGCAAGACCTCGTGCATTACTTGGCGATCTGCTCCAGCCTTACCGAGGGCCATCAACACCCGCTCCACCGCGCTAAATCGCCCATAGAACGCCAAATTACGCGCAATAGCGACCTCATCTACCCGCAGGTTCTTGATGATACGGGTAGCGACGGCAATCATTTCATCCACCGCCAAAAAAGATTCAGGCAGCATGGTACGGCGATTAGCGGAGTCGTCTAATGTGCGCTCTAAAATGGAGTGGGAGGCATTTTCCCAAGCCACCTGTACCTGCGACACGACCAATCGCCCCAGACTGCAAATTTTCTCGGCATTGATGGGGTTGCGCTTAAACGGCATAGCGGATGATCCGACCTGTTTTGAACCAAACGGCTCAGCCATTTCACCAAAAGGGGGGGACTGCAAAATCCGCAAGTCGAGGGCAAATTTGTATAGACTAGATGCAATTCCTGCCAGCGCCGTCAATACTCGCCAGTCCTGTTTGCGGGGATAGGTTTGGGTCGAGACCGGAAAGGCTTCTAATCCCACCGATTGCATCACCCGTTGTTGAAAATCACCCAACATCAGCGGCGTACCGGCCATTAATTCCTGATACGAAGCCGATGTACCAACCGCACCCGTAAAGCCCTTGCCGCGAATATCGGCATAGACCCGCTGCAATTCGCCAAAATCTACTAGCAAATCCTGTGCGTATTGAGCCAAGCGATAACCAACAGTGGTGATTTCGGCGGGTTGGATGTGGGTGTAAGCCATGCAGGGCGTGTCGGCATAGGCTTCCATTTGAGCCGCCAGAGAGGAGAGCAGTTTTCGCATTGCCTCGATTATCAATGCGAGGCTTTCGTGCAGACGGAGGGCATCGGCGTTGTCCTCAATATCCATACTGGTTGCGCCAAGATGGATAATACCACCCGCCGTTGGGCACTGGTTGGCAAAAACACGCACTTCCGCCATCAGGTCATGATGAATTTCGGCTTCAATGGCGTGGGCTTGGGCCATGTCTATATCGTCCATATGCCCTCGAAGTTCGGCCACCTGCGCCGGGGTGACAAAATCAGCCGGGATTTGCGCCTCGGCTAGGGCGACCCACAGCCGTCGCCAAAGTTGACGTTTGTAGACCTCGCTCCAAATACGGCGCATCTCAGGTGAGCCATAACGCCAGCTAAACGGTGATTGAAACTGTTCAAAAGAATCGTTCAAGGAAATTACTTTCTAACACGGACGATTTCGATAAGTTCAAAGATATAGCGGCGCAGGCCATCGGCGTACCCATTCAGAAAATCTTGGGTGACGAGGCGAGCCACGTCGCCGGCCCCAGCACGATGCAGGGCTTCAACTTGGGAGCGAAAATCACGCAGAGAAATAACCATTGTGCCGTCGGCGCGGGTCATGATACCCCAGCATAATACTTTTTTCTCGTTATCGTCTTTGGCGGTCATGAAACGAGTTAATGACGAGGTCGAGGCCACCTGCCCCACATTACTAAAGACCTCTGTCCCTTTCAGCATATCATTCAGAATATCAATACGATCCGGAATACTGCGAACCATTGGTTGTAATTTTTTGGGGACGCTTGCCAGAATTTTCAGCGTAACGGTGCTAAAACTCTCCCCCATCAAGGCCACTTCTTTATAACGCGCCATCAGAATTGAAAACATTTTGAGCATTTCGAAATAATAGGTACGGGCCTCGTTAAATTCTTTAGAAGCGCCCCTTTTGTTGCCATTTTGGGGGTCGTTGGCCTGCAACATCCACGCATAGGTTTTTTCATGCTGTGGGCCAATATCCGTCCAAGGAGGTAAGGGGCGAAATGTCACCGGAAAAATACGATCTTGAGGGTTATGCACACTGGCGTCAATCGGAATCAGAAAGGCGGGGACATCCAGATTGAGTTCGCGCAACGTATCCCATATACCAACAACAGCTTTCCGCTGATTGGCGCTGCCCAATTCTAAAGTTTCAAGGGCCTGTCGCAGATTTTGGCTCGGCTCGTAATATTGGTTGTAAAGTGAGCGATAGAGAATCAGGAAATCATTGATGGTCAGCTTGAGTTCCTGATTACGTTTGAGCAGTAGGCGGCGCAGTTCATTAATTTCCATCACCAGCGGCAGGGAAACTTCGGCGGTCATTTCAAATGGCTCAACGGCTTCTCTACGTAGGGGAGCCATAATCGCGGAAGGGGCGGACATCTCGACCTGTGTTGGGCGCAGGCTCGGTTTTTCAATCGGCGAAAGATGGTTCATCTTACGGCGCGACGTGATGGCCTGATTGGTCAAAATTTCGGCGACGGCCATTCCCCAAATCGCATCGAAAAAGATGTGCGACTGGTCAAAAACCGTGCTTCTATTGGTGCGAAAAATGGTCAGGGCATGGTCGCCAATACCACGTCGTCCGCGTCGAATCTCGGAAAGGGTCTGGGTCGAGTCGGCCTGATCCCAATTAATCAAAATCGGGGCATATCGCAGACGTTCGAGCTGTTCCGCCGTCTCTTTGGGCAGGCGATTGCGTACCCCCCGTTGATGTTGGCGGGGAATCACCACCAAATATTGGTCAAGCGTGCCCTTATCGCGCCCTGACTTTGCATTGAGCATGGATTGGGCCAAAGCGCGGATGGTATCGGCGTCGAGGCGGTGTCCGTGATGCTGAACAGGAATCAGGTAATAGTCGCCATGATATTGCACCGCGACTTGGGCCGATTCTAACGGAATGGGAACACGGGTATCATTAAAATCGCCGGGGTCGAGTATCGCTAACAAAGACATCTGCTCTTGATAGGCTTTGCGCCGCCCTACATGCATGGTTTCATCTTTTTCCCATGCCTGAATAATCTTGTCAATTTGCCCACCCTTGAGTCGGCGCTCCAGCGATTCCTGCACAAAGGCCCGAAACTGGGCTTGGCGATAGATCACGTACTCATCGGTGAGAGCAGCAGGGACACCATAGGGACGACGTTTGACCCATTCCGAAATCAGACTACTGCCATCACCGATTTTTTCATCCAGCCGATGCAGATGACCTCGTTCGTGCCATTCTTGAAACAGGAGGTCGTCGTACATGAGGATTAGATCAGAGGCGGCAAGAATCCATGCGGCTAAATCATCAGCTTCATTGGGAGAAAATCGTTCTTGACGTGCCGCTTGCTGAAAACCGATGGTTTCGCAGGCATGACGACCCGTATCTTCGCGCAGGCCAAATTCCAGATAGAATTGCCATGTGCCATTGGGAAAGGCTTCGCTGGGGTCGCGCCCCACTGCTTGCAGCATTTTGGAATAGCCACTAATCAAAATAGCAGGTGTAGTATAGAACGTCAAATAGGCGGCTCGATCCAGAAATGTCGCCATGCCCTGATTCAACAGTGCCAGCATCTTGCGCGTCTCGTTTTCATTGACACGCCGTCCTTTGATATTGGCAAGCTGTGACCAGACCATTGTCACAACATTGCCCGCTGGCAAAATACGCGAGACTTCCTCGGCAAGTTCAGTGACATCACGCAGATTGAGATGCGTAAATTCCTCAGTCGTGTTCAACACACTCATGAGTTTGCGCATCGTCAGGCGCTGAGCATTCTCTAGATCGGTTCCTGAATCCACAGATTATTCCTGCTATTGTTCGATTTCTTCATGAGGCGCACGCAGCACCTTCGCCACATCCACCCCCAACATGATAGATGAGCCAACTACTTTATTGGGAGGTTCGCTGACACCCGGCGTATATACCCACGCCCCGGTTAATTCATTTAGATGAATCGTAACCCGCTGCGGCGTATCCTGATAATTCACCAAGTGCAGTTGGCGGGTGCCGTCTTTTTCTTCCCACAGCGTCAGCAGGATGGGGCCATCACTTTCCACACGCGGAAAGTAATCCCGCCCAATCGCATCCAATAAAGCCGTTTGCAAAGCTGGCGGCGGCAAAATGTATAAGGGCGAGTGATTCATCGCCTCCTGTAATTTTAGTCGGACTGCCAACCAGCGCGACAACCGATGCCGATGATAGGCCCGCCAACAAATCATCGCCCCCTGATTGAGCCGAATTCGCAACTGGCGAAAATGGGGAATCCGATGGCGTAAGGGTCGCCAACCTTCCCAGATGGTTTTGGGGGCTGCCGGACGCGATTGGCCTAACGCAATGACCCGACCACCCTGCTCCACAAATTTGGCTAAATGTTGGTCAAGGCCATCCACCTGACCGGGTGGCACAAGCAAAATCTTGACCCCCGACCAGTCGTCATCGTCGCTAACAATGCGCAGCGGGTAGCCATTTTGAATCAGGGTCTCACAAGCGGCAAAAAAGATCGGTGCGATTTTGATCCAATCCCAGCGCACGGCCTCGTAGGGATGATAAATAGCCAGTGGGCTAATTGGGACACGTTCACTTAACCATGCGTGGTGTTCTTCCAGCCAGTGGTTCATCGCCCCAATGACTCGGCGCTGCGGTTCATAGCGACTGTGAAGGAGCGAGGTAAATTCGTTACGATGTAAATAGCCAGTACCATTGACGATCATAGCCGAGTTAAGGGCGGCAGATTCGGCCATCGCACGGCTAAGTTGTTTGGCGGTTGCCATGCGTTCAATGCCTACGCCATCCCGCTGGGGCAGAGTTGCGACAGGTTTATTGCCGACACGCGACTGCACCGCACCAATCGTAATAGCGTTCGCCACAATCGAATTGTCTTCTTGCAGGCGGGGCATAGCAAAATCTGGCACAACCACGACATCTTGCACGGAGGCCATGTTTTCAATATCCACGCCCATCGCCACATAGCCGTTGCTGGCGATCACATCATAATTGTTGGCGGTGATAACAACCGAGGAATTCAAATCACGGGCCGTCTGTGACCAATCACGAACTGCCGCCACTGCAATATCGGTACGCCAACGCAAATATTGCCGGGTTGCGGGGTCGCGGGTACTTAATACCAACGGAATTTCGGCACCATTAAAGGCATTGGAATAGGCACGGCGGCTGTGTTCATCATAACAGCCAATCGGGCCAAGCGTCATCTCGGCGACATCCACACCTGTCCCCCCGACCCATGCGTTATCAAAAAAGATGCCGTCCGCACCCGCCTCGATAATCTTGCGTACCCGTTCCCGCACCTCGGCCAGCCAAGTGGCGTTGGCAAGGGAGGTATAGTAACGTCCGCGAAAATACGGGATTTTGCGACCATAGGGGTCAAGAGCATACCAATCTTTTTCCAAATAGCTACCTTGATACACACAATTGGAAGATTGGATGTAGCCCAAGATTTTCACCCCGGCTTTGTGATAATGAACCACCGCCGAGCGAAACGATTCCCAGTCCTGTTCCTCGATTTCCGGTGGAAAGCCCCAATTGAAAGCGAGGAAGACCCAGTTAAAGCCCATCTGCGCGACCATTTCTGCCCCATCAATCGAGTGAGCCAGATCGTAGATTTTGTCGTCTACGGGCGCGTTCATGAACTTAATGCGTAACATGCGACGAGTACCCGGCCCACCCCACAAATAGATGGGTCGGAATTGACCTAAATTGAGTGAATCCATCCCAGAACGTTTTGGCATAAGATTGGCAAATCTCGCTAAAAGGCAAAATTTGCAGTTTGCTAACTGCGTCTCACCGATTACAATATCGTATTGAGTCTAAAAGTGATTGCGTTTTTTCACAAGGAACTGCGAATTTTTGACGAAATTGCATCCGGCAAATTCGGGGAAATAAAACCTATGGCTAAAGAATCCACAATCGAAAAACAGCGCATCAAAGCAATGAAAGAGGGTCGTGACAAAAAGGCCCACGAGCACTTTGTACAGTATGCCCCGGTTTGGTTGGTCACCGAAGAACCTGCCTTAAATATTGACACCTTATACTTCAACATCGTATTTCTCCATCCACAATATGGCTGGGTCACTCGTCGCTATGCCTTCGATGTCGTAAGTGATGTACTGTATCACAAAGGCCAACAATTGATTGATGAAGATATGGCACTTGAAATCCAGACCAAAGAGCCGTATATCAAGGCTTCAAACATCAATTCAGTGCAAGCCTACGGTGGGTAGATGAAAAGGGCCTATTGCCCGCAGACACACGTCACGCAGGGAATAGGCCGCACTTGCACCAGTAGTTCAGAAAACACCGCCAGCAATTGATCTACAATTCGACCCCAGCTATATTGCTCGGCTACCTCAGCGGCAGTTTCGCTCATTTTGGCGCGATGGTCAGGATTGGTCACAATTTTGCAGATAGCATCAGCTAAGGCAGAGGATTCGCGCACGGGGACGAGATACCCGGTTTGACCATCCCGCACCAAAAACGCCAGCCCACCCACCTGTGACGCGATAACAGGGGTGCCGCACGCCATCGCCTCCAACGCGACCATGCCGAAACTTTCATAATCGGACGGCATAATCAGGGCCTCGGCGGCATTGTAATAGTACGGCAGCGTGTCCTGATCTTTCGCCCCGATAAATACCATCGTCTCATCCAGACCCAAATCACAACATTTGGCCCGAATCCGCTGCATTTCCTGATGGGTCATATCCGATGGGTCACCGCCGATAATCACCATTTTGACGCCTTGCAATGTATCTGGCGAGGTGGCTTTTAGCAGTGCCAATGCCTCACAAATTGCATCTACTCCCTTCAGTGGCTCGATGCGCCCGACGAACAGCAGCATTTTTTCATCGTGATTAAGGCCTACTTTTTGCCGAGCCACCTCTTTATCGAGTGGGTGAAAACGTGCCAAATCTACACCGGGAGAGACCGTTTCGATGCGACGACGGTTGGCCCGATAGAGCCATAACATCTGCATCCGTTCGGCGGGGGTTGCCGCAATTAACCGATCTGCCTGATTGATAATTTCCGTTTCCATCATCACGCGCCGATTGGACTGTAAGGATAGCTGGGTGGTACGCGGTGAGGGCTGACGAGGGGTATCAATGCGCGTTTTCATTTGGCCCAACGTATGGAACATCTGAATAAACGGCACTTTCCAAACCTGCTTCAGTTCATGAGCCACTACCCCACTCAGCCAATAGTGGCTATAGATCAGGTCATAATGCAGGCCGTTGGAGCGCGCAAATTCGAGCAAGGCATCCCGAAAATCCGACAGATATGGATATACAGCATCCGGGTCAAGCACTTCGGTCGGGCCAGCGGGTAGATAGACCAGTCGCGCATTTTCGCCCATCGGCACAATCGCCCCGACAGTTTCCGGTGAATTTTCGCGGGTAAATACATCCACTTTGATGCCACGCCGCCCCATCGCACAGGCGATCTCACGGACATAGACATTCATCCCGCCTGTTTTTTTGCCCCCTAATGAAGCCATCGGCGAGGTGTGGATACTTAACATAGCAACCCGACGCGGGACATAGCTGCATGTGGTTAGTGGAATCAGCAGATCGTTCACAATCATCTCAATTCGCTATGCCAGCAGGCTCAACGGCATAGGACGCCATCAGCATAAACACATGCGTATCCACAGCCCCCATGCGATATTTGTATTCTTCGTTGCCACGTAAGAAGTCGAACCGCTTGTAACCATGTTCAATGGCATACTGAATCAGGCGTGCCAACAACACAATACCCGCGCTCAGGCCATTGGCAGCTTCGATATCTAAACCGGAGTTATAAATCTGGACTTCGTTATTGTATAGGAAATTCATATAGGCAGCGGCTTGACGACCTTCCACTGTTAGGAAGGCAATTTGCAGCCAATCACGTTCCATCAATAAGGGAGTCAATTGCTTAAAGAAGGTTACGTTCTTGGGGTTTGCCAAAAACTCAGCTTTGTCTACAGAGGCACTTGCCATGAGACGCAGGAAAGTATCGGATTCCACGCTAAGATCGTGCTCAGGGCCAACTATGTACCAGTCGGCGGCGCTTTCCTCACTGCGACGAAGTTTTCGGCGGATTTCGTGACGATTTTTTTTGTCGAGGCTCTCGAGATAGGCATCCCATTGGTTGGGGAGTTCAATGACCGGGCAAACTTCTTGGGGTTTGATTTCCACCGAAAGGCCATTTCCCCGAAGTAATTGAGGAAGGTACTTCAGGACAGGTGAGCCTTCCGGGATATTACATAAATCAATGAAGTCATAACGCGCGCGATTCTCATGCAGGTAGTCCGCCAATATCTGAAAAATCGCTTCCTCATAATCCCGATGTACGATGGCTTCCAAGTAGTCTGTTACATCTACACAACCAACACTGCGAATCGTGCGGCCTGTTTTCACACGATTCTCAATAAACCAAGGGGCAAGGCCGACTAACTGCCCTGCGTCATTTCGTATTGTCAAGATCCATAGTTCACCGGGATGATAGGCCGACCACCATGTAGACTGCCATTCCCACGTCAGAAAAATACGATTATGATGAACATGGGTCAATAATTCCGACCATTCCGCACGTAAGGCATCAAATGCCGCTGCGGTCGTGAACGATTCAATCTTCAAAATAAGCCCCTCTCATGGATTTTCGGCAATAGGACAATAGCAGGCCTAATGGTTTTATAGATTTACCAATAAGATAGTCGTCCCGTTCGTAATTCTCCAAAATTCTTAGCCATTCGACAATGCTACAGTTTGCCTAAAGTCAGCAAACCCAATTCTCACGGACTGCCCCTGTGCAAGCCAAACGTGTTGCACGTTCCTACTAACCATGCTACACTGCCCACAATAAGAAATTAGTTAACAAGAGCAAAATTTAGCAAACTCTCATTTCAGAGAGGCGCATCTATGGGTACCACAATTCTAGTTGTTGATGATGATGTTGATAGCCTGAAGTTGATTTCCTTGATGTTGCAGCGTCAAGGCCACGAAGTTGTATCGGCTGATTCAGGGCTTAAAGCCATTGAAAAAGCCAGCGCAGAGCAACCCGACCTCATTATTCTGGACGTGATGATGCCAGATATGGACGGGTATCAAGTCTGTCGACAGCTGCGCGGTGAGAGCCGCACCCGTGATATTCCTATTATCATGTTCACGGCAAAAACTCTGATTGATGATAAGGTCGCAGGTTTTGAAGCGGGTGCGGATGATTATCTGACCAAACCCACCCACCCCGCCGAACTGGCATCCCGTGTAAAAGCAGTCCTAGCCCGCAGCATCGCCCGCAAAAAAGAATCGGGTGGCGGAGAAGAACAGTCTACTGTAATCGCCCTGCTAGGGACGAAGGGCGGACTTGGCACGAGCACACTGGCAGTGAACATCGGGGCAGTGTTAGCGACCCGCGAAAAGACCATTGTCACTGATTTCCGACTTGGGCAAGGCACCCTCGGCTTAAGTTTAGGGCAAGTCAAATCTACTGGATTAGCCAATTTGTTAAGTCTGCCTCCCAATGAAATTACCCCTCAAAGAGTTGAAGCGGAACTGGTAGCACACAAATCGGGAATGCAGTTGTTGGTTTCGACCTCACGCCCCCGCGAAAACCAGATTAATCTTTCCCAAGATGCCGCCGCGTTAATTTTGGGTCACCTGCGTAATCTTTCGACAAATGTGATTGCTGATTTGGGGGCAGGCCTAAATCGCCTGAGTGCCCGCTTGGTACGCGAAGTTGACCACGTGGTCGTCACCGTTGAACCCAGCCGTGTAGCCCTGATTGTGGCGCGGGGAATTTTGCAGGAACTCAAACAAATTGGGCTAAACCCCGCCAGCATCAGTGTCGTGGTGATTCAACGCGCACCGTCTAGCACACAGATTCCTTGGCAAGATGCCGAGCAGATTCTCGATCATGAGATTACCGCCATGATTTCATCAAATCCTGACTTGGCGTTTGAGGCAACCGAAGCGGCAGAACCAATGGTGCTGTATTCGCCCGATTCCATTTTGGCAACTCAACATGTCAAATTGGTCGAGGAGTTGATCAAACGCACACGAGGAGAACTGGCTTAAGTACCCAATTTTGAACTATCCCAAATTGCGTGTCACGAATTGCAGTGTTCTTGGCTATAATAAAACACACTGTTAATTTGGTGAGACTGTTTTACGATCATGTATGAAAAAGAAATTTTGCAAATAGTTGAATTGTTACATCATGCCGAATATGCAATTGCGCTGACAGGGGCTGGAATTAGCCGACCGTCGGGGATACCTGATTATCGGAGTCCTGATTCGGGTTTGTGGTCACGGCATAATCCTTATGAAGTAGGCAGTATTCAAGGCTTTCGTTTCCAACCCGCCCGCTTTTATGACTGGATTCGTCCACTGGCAACCCTAATTCTCAATGCCCAACCGAATCCTGCCCATGTCGCGCTGGCGCGGCTAGAAACGATCGGCATTCTTAGAAGTGTGATTACCCAAAATATTGATCTTTTACATGGCAGAGCTGGCTCGAAAACGGTTTATGAAGTTCATGGTCATATCCGGGAAGTCACCTGCATATCGTGTTTCACGATCTATCCGGCCCAAGATTTTTTGCCCCCATTTTTGAATAATGATCAGGCCGATATTCCGCGCTGTCCCAAATGTGGTGGTGTGTTGAAACCAAATGTCATCCTGTTCGGGGAACAACTTCCAGCCCAAGTCTTGCTGCGTGCCGAACAAGACACCCGCCGCGCCGATATGATGATTGTGGCTGGGTCGTCGCTAGAAGTGTATCCAATCGCAGATTTGCCCCGCCGGGTAAAAGAACATGGAGGCAGTCTGGTGTTGATTAATCTTGAGCCAACAAGTTATGATAGAATGGCAGACGTGGTAATTCATGCTGATGTAGCAGACATCCTCCCGCGGATTGTCAACCAACTGGAAGGTGCGGCTTCATGACTAGCGACCCGCAAATCGCATCCTATTCGAATGACGACCCGGTGCGTAAATATCTTCAATTGATGGCGCGTTATGAACGCCTGATGGAAATCAGCCGTCAGCTTAATTCGACGCTTGATGTCGGCACGCTGTTGTCACGCATTATTCGCGCGTCCACCGAACTAACGGCCACCGAACAAGCCTCGATTTTGTTGGTTGACCCCAGTAGTGGTGAACTGCGCTTTGAGGCATCCTCGAACCTGACAGCAGGTGCGATGGCGTCTATGCCTGTGCCGATGGAAGGCAGTTTGGCGGGATGGGTTGCGACCAACGGTGAACCCGTCTTGGTCGAAGATACCCGCAACGACAAGCGATTCTTCAGCAAGGTTGACCAGATTCTGAGTTTTAACACGCGCAGCCTGTTGGGTGTGCCCATGATTGTGCATGGCAAAACCATCGGCGTGCTAGAAGCCATCAACAAAGTAGATGATGCCCCTTGGACAGAGGACGACATCAACACCCTCAGCACGCTGGCCTCCCAAGCCGCAATTGCGATTGAAAATGCCCGCCTGTTCCAACAAAGCGACTTTATCGCCGAGATGGTACACGAATTGCGTACTCCGCTGGCGGCATTGAAGGCCAGTACCGTCCTGCTACTCAAACCCAATATGCAAGATGAACGCCGCACTGAGATTATCCAAACCATGCAGCGCGAAACCGAACGTCTCAGCCGCCTTGCTACCGATTTCTTGGATCTGGCACGGTTGGAATCGGGCCGCACCCGGCTTGAGAATGAAATATTCGGGATTCGGGAATTGGTTGAAGAGAGCCTTGATGTGGTACGCCACCAAGCCGATGATCGGCATATTAATCTGTTTTCACACGGCGACGAGGTCGCGGTATTGGCGGATCGTGGCAAGACTAAACAGGTGTTGTTAAATCTGCTGACCAACGGCATCAAATATAATCGTGAGGGCGGCGAAATCCACTGCCATGTCAAGGCGCTGGTGGAGATCAAATTTGTGCGGATTGCCGTGCAGGACAGTGGACTTGGTATTTCTGAGGAAAATCAGAAGCGCATGTTTGATAAATTCTTCCGCGTGCCAGATACCGCCGGGTATACACAGGGCACGGGTCTCGGCCTAGCAATTGCCAAACGCATTGTCGAGGCACATGAAGGCAATATGTGGCTGGAAAGTAAATTGGGGGTCGGCTCGACCTTCTTTTTCACCCTGCCCCGCACGGAAGTCAAACCGCTGGAGTAACATGAATAGGTTTTTCATTTCACATTGCAGTGAAGATAAAGAATATGCTCATCTCGTAAAAAGGGAAATTGAATCGCTAAATCAAGATTTTGAAGGATGGGTATTTCAATCCGGAATCCCCGGTGGCTCTCAGTGGTATGAAAAAATTAAAGAAGAAATATGGGCCTCATTCGCACTCCTTTTGGTCGTTACTCCAAATATAACCAACAGCAAATGGGTCATGTTTGAATGGATTTTTGCACTTGGAGCCAAAAAGACAGTCATCCCTATCATTTTCGAGCCAACTAATTTGATCGAATTCCATTCCGTATTCGAACATATCCAATACAGAAGCTTTATAGAAATCGATAATCGCAATTGGAATATGTTACTTGATGATTTACGTAACGCCTATTATACAACCCAAACAACCACTATAGTTCCCCCACCAAGTGCTTCCCCTGCAATCCGGAAGATTATTGAAGACCTAGATGGTGACCTAGATACATGCCAACGAGCATTGAGCAGTTTAGAAAGTTCAACAGACAAAGATGCCGTGAATACTCTGAAACAGGTTGCAGAACGACACCATTTGCCAATTATTCGGTTTGGAGCGGCAATAAAACATGTAGCAAAATCACAATATACCGATATTGTTTTACCAGCTTTGCGAGAAGCCGTGTTTTTCGATGGTAGTATTGAAATCCGAAGGAATGCAATCTCAGTATTAGGAAACATGGGTGGAGATGGCTCTGTAGAAATACTTCTAGAAGCACTAGAGAAGGAATATGTAGACAAACGGCAAATAATCAAGGCACTTGGTAGAACTAAAAATAGGAATGCGGTTCTACCATTATCCCATTACCTTGCATCAGGCAAGGATAATTCGCTACATGATGTTACTTTCGCGGCGCTAGATCAAATAAGGGTGAGCATCGGGAATATTACAAACGAAGAAGCTGCTTCAGTAATCCTTCAAGGCATCCAGAACCAACCCAACAGTTTTGCAATTAAGGCAATCTCATTTGTAGGAAACAGCGCCGTAATCCCCGAACTGGCAGAAATCTACGAAAACCACAGGGGAGAATTTAGAACCGAACTAGGCAAAACTATACAGCTTTTGAGAGGAAAATAGTATTATCCTCCTGCCATCGGTAGCCTCAACTCATTATTTTCCTCGCCATTTCGACCGCCAAGCCTCAGCCACGTCGGCATTAGTGTTCATGCTTCTTTGGTCGAAATAAGCGCCTTTCGCTGCTCAAGGGTATCTATCACAGATTGATACGCCAATTCAATATCTTCACGGTCAGTCGCTTCAAGAGGCGTCAAGGTTGATCCATGCAGTGTCATCGAGGCATGGCGCTTGATAACCTCAAAATCCTCCGCCCGGTAAACCCGATCCGCAATTGATTGTAAGGTCTCCAATAACCGAATGGTGACCGCGATACTCGATTGACCATATTGGCGCAGTTGGTTAAACGCATCGTCCACGAGGCTCTTGAAACTAGGAGAATAACAAATCAGGCGTAGCTGCTGATTCTGGTCATAGTAGTAAGGCAATGGCAACTCCCGTTCAGCGATTTGACACAGCGCCGCCCCAAGCCAATCCAAACAACTCATCGCGGTGAATGGGTCATTGATGGCAGGGGAAATCGCCCGGAGGCCCACCTCAACCAATTCATTAAACAAAAACTCAATATCGTATTCGGGCGAACGATGTGTATCCAGCATAAAGGCAGATTCTAAATCCGCCTGAACTGCTTTAGTGATAGGTTGATGCGACCATATTCGCGCCAATGTTCCCCCCATCGGAACAAAATCGCCGGGATGATGGCGTACCCATATCACCAAATCATGGATGGAGGCCAATTCGACCAATGCGTCGGTCTCAATCAATCGAATATATCCACTCGACTGGCTCTTGCTGTCTTCAATAGTAGCATAGGATAGGTCGGCGATAATCTGTTCAATATCACGCCGGGGAGAATTCGATTGAGTTGAGACTAGATTAGGAAAATAGGCGATCACTGCCTGCTGCAATTCGCTCCCTACCCGTGCAATCAAATTAGGGATTTGAATCGCTTCAGCGGTGTGGTGAACAAAGTATATCAGTACCCCAAAACTCAAAATCGCCATCAAAATACCCACTGTGACTGAGAGATGCGGCAGGTTACCATTTTCAGAATCAGCGCTACGGATGGTTCGCAAAACGAGAAGGCTGTAGATAAACGTGGCGATAAACACACCCAGCACAAATTGCGTGCCGCGATCCCCCATAAAATTGATAAGTAGGCGCGGGCCAGACTGGGTTGAAGTAAACGAGAGAGCAACCATCACAATTGAAAATATCGTCCCGGCTACCGTAATCATTGACCCGGCAATCGTTGCAAGGAGCAACCGCTCACCATCAATATCACCCACATAAAACAGGCCCAGTGCTTCCAATGTTTCTGTGTTAACACGCCGATCCAATTCAATCATAATCGAGGCTAGCAGCATGGCCCCGACCATCATCAACAATGGAATAAACCAATAACTATGGCGCAAATTGAGGAAATTGACACGTAGAAGATGGCGGATTGATTTCATAACACCTATTTTCACGTCGGAATCGTTAGGCCGTTCTTTTGAGCAGTCTCGATGGCAAGGTTATAACCCGCATCGGCATGGCGCAAAACACCCATCGCGGGGTCATTGGTCAAAACACGCTGCAAACGGGCGGCAGATTCCGGCGTGCCATCGGCGACAATCACCTGTCCGGCGTGCTGACTAAAACCAATGCCCACACCCCCACCATGATGAAAACTGACCCACGTTGCGCCGCTGGCAACGTTGACCATTAGATTGAGCAAAGGCCAATCGCTGACGGCATCTGTTCCATCCAACATAGATTCGGTTTCGCGGTTAGGGCTGGCAACGCTACCTGTATCCAAATGATCGCGACCTATCACAATCGGGGCACTGACTTCACCCCTAGCGACGAGTTCATTGAAAGCCAGACCCGCCTTAGCGCGTTCCCCCTGCCCCAACCAACAAATGCGAGCAGGCAGTCCTTGAAAGGCAATGCGCTCCTGTGCCTTCTTAATCCAACGATGAAGGGCCACATCTTCCGGGAATAAATCAAGGATGGCTTGGTCGGTGCGATAAATATCCTGCGGGTCGCCGGAAAGAGCCACCCAGCGAAATGGGCCTTTACCTTCACAGAACAAGGGGCGGACAAATGCTGGCACAAAACCGGGAAAGGCAAACGCTTCACCAAATCCGGCGTCATAGGCCCGCTGGCGGATGTTATTGCCATAATCAAACACCACTGAGCCACGTTTTTGCAGGGCCACCATCGCCTCCACCGAGCGCCGCATGGTCATCAAACTGGCGTCATGATAAGCGGCAGGGTCAGCGATGCGTAATTCAACGGCGGCTTCATACGGCATATGCGTCGGTACGTACATCATGACGTCATGGGCTGGCGTCTGGTCGGTGACAATTTCGGGGATGATGTTGCTACTGAGCAGGGTCTCATATAAATCGGAAGCATTCGCCAATACACCAATACTGACCGCCTCACCACGATTTTTGGCTTCGAGCGCCCGCTGAATTCCCTGCTCCAAATCGGCAGTCCATTCGTCCAGATAGCGGGTTTCAAGGCGGCGCTGAATACGATGTTCATCCACCTCGGCAATTAAACATACCCCGTCATTCATGGTGACAGCTAAGGGTTGTGCGCCACCCATCCCACCTAGACCCGCCGTGACAGTCAACGTACTCTTCAGCGTGCCGTTAAAATGACGACGGGCCGCTTCCGCCAGTGTTTCATAGGTTCCCTGCAAAATACCCTGCGTGCCGATGTAAATCCAGCTTCCCGCCGTCATCTGCCCGTACATCATCAAACCTTTGGCGGCAAGGGCGTCAAAATGTTCTTGGGTGGCCCAATGCGGCACAAGGTTGCTGTTGGCAATCAGGACACGCGGCGAATCCGGCGTCGTTTTCAGCACCCCGACAGGCTTGCCACTCTGTACCAATAGGGTTTCATCATTTTCCAGCGATTGCAGGGTACGGATAATGGCATCAAAGGCTTCCCAACTGCGGGCAGCTTGCCCCCGCCCCCCATAGACAATCAAGTTAGCAGGGTCTTCCGCCACTTCGGGGTCAAGATTATTCATCAACATACGCATGGCGGCCTCTTGCAGCCAACCCTTGCATTGCAGTTGCGAACCACGCGGCGCACGGATGATACGGCTCATGTTAATCAAAAACTCCCTGTCGAATAAGCTGCACAATTTTTTCAATATCGGGGTTCGGCGGGCGATCTTCAGTTAAGCGGGGCACATGCTGACGAATACGGGCATGGGCACGTTCGACCCCCACCCCACTTTTCAAAGGTCGCTGATATTCCAAGGCCTCAGCCGAACATAATAACTCGATGGCAATGACATGGGTGGCTAATCGCACGGACTGCCACGCTTGATGGGCGGCGGTTGCACCCATGCTGTTGTAATCTTCCATGCCTGCGCTGGTCGGAATGTTATGCACACTGGCGGGGGCGGCAAGCGTCTGGATTTCATTGCAAGCGGCGGCGGCGGTATATTGGGCAATCATCAAACCGCTGTGTAATCCCGGCTGTGGGCTAAGATGAGGATTCAGTGGGTTTTCGCTGTCGGAGGCACTCAGCAAAAAATAAACCCGCCGTTCGCTAATGCCTGCAATGTGCGAGATTGCAATCTTGAGCGCATCGAGGGCCAGCGCAATCGGCATCCCATGAAAATTACCCGCGCTGATGATGTCACCATTATCGGGAAACACCAGCGGGTTATCGGTTACGGCACTCAGTTCGCGGTTGATGATGGCCGTCACGTATTCCAGCATATCCCATGCCGCGCCGAGGACTTGAGGTGTACAGCGCAATGAATAGGGGTCTTGGACACGTGGATCGTCGGTTTTATGGCTAGGTAGAATGGTGCTGCCATCCAACAGGGTACGCAGCCGATCTGCCACTCGCATTTGACCTTGCTGTTGACGAATCATATGCACGCGACCGTCCAAAAAGGCATCGGTGGCGCGACAGGCATCAATCGAAAGGGCGGCGGCGGTGATCGCGGAGGCCAGCAAATGCTCCGTATCCACAATCAACAGCGCCGCCATCGCACACATCAAATGCGTGCCATTAATCAAAGCCAAGCCTTCTTTGGCATCCAGAATCAGCGGCGATACACCAGCCTGCGCCAGAGCCTCCCCGCCACTCATTTTTTGACCCTGAAACCATGCTTCCCCTTCGCCGATCAACACAAGGCTGATATGCGAAAGAGGAGCAAGATCACCACTGGCCCCGACTGACCCACGTGAGGGGACAACCGGGGTAATGCCAGCATTAAGTACATTTACTATAGTTTCGACCACAATAGGCCGGACACCCGAATGACCCCGACAGAGGCTGGCTGCCATAATGACCATCACGGCTCTGACCACCTCTTCGGGCAAAACATCCCCGATACCAGCGGCGTGGCTGCGAATCAGATTCCGCTGTACCTGTCGAACTTGTTCGGGTTGAATTCGGACACGATTGAGACTGCCGAACCCGGTATTGACGCCATAGGCTACTTTACCTTGTGCGACAGTGTCTTCAACAACCTGATGTCCGGCCTCGATTTTTTCACGAGCAGAGCGATGCAGCACAACCGTCTGCCAGCGGCGTGCCACGCCAATAATGTCGCTTATTTGCAGCGACCCGCCGTCCAAAATGGTGAAATGCGCTGTGCTGCCCATTTTTATATCGCCCTAATCGCGTGAGTACATGATGGTTAATTCGGCAAGGCGTTCGGCGTGGTCAATCTTGAGTTGCGCCGGGGTATAACGCCACTGCCAGTTGCCACTTTCGCTACTCGGATAGTTCATACGGGCTTCGTTACCAAGTCCCAAAATATCTTGCATGGGGACAAGCGCCAAATCCGCCACCGACATCCACGCTAAGCGGATAAAATCCCAATGGGCGTCGGCTGGGTCTTTGATATTGGCGTAACGCGATGCAAATAGCCGTTCACGCCGCACCGTTTCGGGGTCGTCGGTGGTGCCTGTCGTGTCTTTACGCAGATACCAGCCCATGATGGTTTCATTATCATGGGTGCCCGTGTAGACAACCGTGTTCTGGTCGTAGTTATGCGGCAGGAAATTGTTATCCGGGCCAGAACCAAAGCCAAATTGGACAATTCGCATCCCCGGCATATCAAACTGCTTACGCAGGTTTTCGACGCCTTCGGTGATGACACCTAAATTTTCCGCCATAACTGGAACTTGCCCACCCAACGCATTTTTCACCGCTTCAAAGAAATGAAACTTCGGGCCGTCAATCCAGCGACCCTTAACAGCCGTAGGTTCAGTGGCGGGGATTTCCCAATAGGCTTCAAAGCCACGGAAGTGATCAATACGGATAATATCTACCAGATTTAAGGTGGCCTTCATGCGTCGAATCCACCATTCATAGCCATTTTGGGCCATAACATCCCAGCGATAGAGGGGGTTGCCCCAACGCTGACCAGTGGCGCTGAAATAATCTGGGGGTACGCCTGCTACGACGGTTGGCTGTCCGTCTTCATCCAGATAAAACAAGTGCGGGTTGGCCCACGCATCGGCGCTGTCATGCGCGACAAAAATGGGCACATCGCCGACAATCTGGATACCTTTGGAATTGGCGACATGCTTAACATCCCGCCATTGCTCAAAGAACAACCATTGGACAAATTTCTGATACCCGATGGCATCGGCAAGGCGCTTTTGGGCAGATTCGAGGGCAGCAGGTTCGCGGCGGATGAGTTCAGTGGGCCATTCGACCCAAGGGCCACCGCCAAAATCCAATTTGAGGGCCATGAATAGGGCATAATCGTCAAGCCAGCCAGCTTCCTGCTGGGTAAATTCGTCGTAGAGACGGCGCGTGCGATGCCCATCGGCCTTGAATTGTGCGTAGGCTTTTTTCAGGCGCTCGGTCTTATAGCTAATCACCGGGCCAAAATTGACACGTTCATGGCTAAAGGCAGGGTCGGGCACAACATCAGCGTCGGTTAACAGGCCTTCTTCCACCAAACGGTCAAGGTTAATCAACATCGGGTTGCCGGCAAAAGCCGAAAAACACTGATACGGGGAATCGCCATACCCCGTTGGGCCGAGGGGCAACACCTGCCAAATAGATTGTTTGCTGGCGACAAGGAACTCAATAAAAGTATAGGCGGCCTCCCCTAAATCACCGATACCATGTCGTCCGGGGAGCGAAGTGGGATGCAGCAAGACACCGCTTGCTCGCTTAAATGCCATGTTTTTGAATATTCTCCTACTACTTAAATCTCTCAAGCTGGAAATTCGCACTCTAGCGTATATCAGGTGGTGAAAAATTTCCACAATACGTTTTTCGTCACCCAACCTGTTAAAATGAGTGCGCTTATTGATGAATACTGGGAGGAGATAATTTCCAAGCAATGAAACACTCTTTACGACCTATTGCTGTACTGCTGTTATGTTTTGCCATTCTGATTGGCCCAACGACACTCCGGCAGGCGTATTCGCAAGACGCTCCCTTGCTCAAAATCGGCGAAGTGCAGGGCGTGGTGAGCGATGATGAAGCCGAACCACAGATTTTGAAATCGCCTTACAAAGATGATCGCGTGCGCGTGCAGGGTGTCGTCACCAATTTGATGATGATTGATACCAGTGGACGCCAGTTAAATCTGTTTTTCCTGCAAGAACCCCCCGAAAACAGTGATGGTGACCCCAATACCTCGGATGCCATTCAGGTCTTGATTGGCGCGAAAACATCGTTTGATGATTACACACCCGTACTTGGTGACATCGTGACTGTCGAGGGTAAGGTCGAAGAATTTTATGAGATGACCCGCCTACGTGAGATTGCATTGGTTAGCGTAGATGGCGCAGTAGAGGATTTGAATACGGCTGTCCCCGCCATTGAGTTTAATCCGACAGGTGACGCCCTGACAATTGCCCAAATAAGCGAACGGCTTGAATCTATGCGGGTAGTTGTGCCGGAAATGAGTTATACCATTTCAGGGACACATATATATGCTTCCAGCAACGACAGCGAAGTCTATGTCGTGCGCGGGGATGCACCAGTAGCCCAACGCGAAAATCTCTATGAACGGCGGGTATACCGTGATACCGAAGCGTTAGATGACGGATTAATCAACGATAACCCCTATCGTATCTCGGTGGAGGCGAACATCCTCAAGGGGCTGGCGTATGATTACAATGTCAATCTACCCCCCTACTCCACCTATGAGGTGTTCACTTCTCCGCTGACGGGTAATCTGGTGTATGCGTTCGCCCGCTATACCCTGCAAATTGACACCCTCCCCGAAGTTCAGGCGGGTGTCGCGCCCGATCAAAATACACCCATTGTTGCCGCCGACCCCACTACCCAATTTTCAGTTGCCACGTTTAATGTCGAAAACCTCTATGATTTCCACAATGACCCCTTCGACATTAACGACAATCCCGAAAATCTAGCCTTTAATTATGTACCGCGCACGCTTGAAGCCTATCAGACCCATATCACCAAGCTAGCCCGCCAAATTGTAGAGGCCATGCAATCCCCGGACATAATCGCCCTGCAAGAAGTCGAAGATCAAGATGTATGTGTCAGTGGCGGTTTGCTTTATGGCACATGTAGTGGGGATGCCGATAACGCCAACGGTCTGCCGGACGTGCTGGAAGATTTGAGTATCGAGATCGCACGTCTGACCAACAGCGCCATCATTTATATGCCTAGCATTGACCGCGACAGTGCCGATACACGCGGGATTACACAGGCATTTTTGTATCGTACTGACCGAGTAGCCATGCCGATTGCGCCGGAAGACCCCATTCTTGGCCCGCGCCCCGACGACCCTAATGCCGATAAATTCACCATGAACCAAGAGGTCAGCAATCCCAAATCGTTAAGCCGCATGTTTGCGATTGGCACGCCGCAATACGATCGTGCGCCGCTGGTGGGATTGTTCCATATATTCCCGAACGGCATGACCTCACCTGAATCGCCCTATATCGAAGTGTATATCTCAGATAACCACTTCATCAGCAACCCCGACGCCAGCAACGTCCTGCGTGAAGGGCAAGCCGCCTATAATATTGAATTGGCCCAGAGTGTGTTGGCGATTAACCCTGATGCTTATTTCATAGTGGCAGGCGACCTCAATAACTATCCCTATTCATCGGAAGTCAGCCTATTTGACGGGGTGTTTAACAATCTATGGGATGAAGTTCCTGCCGTATCGCGCTATACCTACATCTATCAGGGTCAAACCCAAACGCTCGACCAGATTTTAGTGACACCTGCGCTCGCGAATTTATTGGCCTCGGTCGGTGTGGCGCATGTCAATTCAGATTATCCCTACCATTTCGGTGAAGATGCTACCAGCCTTTACTCTGCAACCGACCATGACCCCGTAGTGGCAACCTTCAATTTCCCAACCAAGTAACCCGCTGTAAATGAAAAGGGCAGGTATTATACCCCCTGCCCTTCTACTCTATTCAAAATCAGCTTGGAGTCTTAGGTGAAACCCTGTTAAATCATTTAGATTTTCACCTATCTCAAGGCCCTCAACAAAGCTTTCCAATAACATAATTTGTAATTCAAATTCAGTTTCCACTACGAAGCGTTTCAGTGTGAAGTCACTGGTAGAGATATACCGATAAATCACGACAGTTTCATTCACCAACTGTTGTTTAAAAACGTCCACAAAAAGACCTTCAATTATAGGGATCATCATTTGCCTTGATGTAAAGTCTGGCTCAGAATAAATCATATACGTCAACAACTTGGCTGTTAGTAGCGCAGCAGGCTCGAATTCAAAAACGCTAACTAAAGGAAGCTCATTTCGAAAAACAGCCGTCATTTGCCCCGACAGCTCGACATCTGAATCGCGTATGAGGCCCTCATTTGTGTTGGCAAGTTTATCAAGAAACTGGCTAAGACTATCGTTGCCTACTTCCAAAGCAATAGGCGCAGTATAGCCATCCGAATATTGGTTAATTGTCAGTGTGCCATTCGAGAAAGCAATCTCAGTAGTTTCTTTTTGTTGGGCCTGCTTAGTTCCATAATTGAAGGCATCCACCGTGAAACTACTTTTTGCAGGAATTATGTTGTATGGGCCCATAACTTCGCTAGAGGTCAGTTGCAACGAAATGGGAAGCGTATATCCCACCATCTGAGAAGCCAGAGTTTTAGCCTCGTCCTTTGTAAATGAACCTGAGATGGACGCGCTGCCATTTGCTATTTTCTGCTGAATTAAGGGCGCTGAAATCACCATTCCATTTATGACAATCGCTAATCTTTGATTGAGGTTTGCTTCGGTGTAATCAGCAAAAATTTGAGTGCCGGTATCATCTAGAGTAAAAAAGATACCCCATCCATTAGTATATTGGTTAAACTCAGGTTCGGCACTCTTCACCATATCGCTTGTAATAATTGTGTGAAATGGCGTTCCTCCCGGTTGCCCATCTGTCCCAATAGGTTGGCTTCCATCTTCGCAAAGCCTGTCACCAAGCCCCTGTTCTATCTGAGCATCGGTTAGAATACACGCCGTTTCTCCAATCATGCCGGGAACTCCAGCAAAATCCACCATTTCAAATAGAGGAATGTCCTCCATAGGTAACAAAAAACTTGTTATATCCTCTGGTGAGTCGGCGGTGACAATATCTACGATGTACTGGTCGTCTATCAACTCCACCGTAGCATCAACATAGCCCAATTCAGTCAATCGTTCATGAAGGGCAGTTTTCGTTTCAATTTTGAATGCTTCCTCGACAGACGGGTCAGTGATTTCAAGAACCAAGTGGTTTTTGCCAATCTGAGATAATGAAATCTGACCAGACCCTTGAGCCGAAAACTCAATAGGGTCGGGAAGATCAATACCGCCACTCAATGTAAAATCACTCACTGTAAGCAAGCTGGTATCCAACATTTTCGCGGCGTGGGCTTCGAGAATGGCGCAATCTTCTGGTGGGAGATTACAATCGCCACCTTGTGCTTGGGCTGGCAAAAACCACCTACTGCTAGCAATAATGCCAATTATAAGTAGAGGTATCACAAGTTTTTTCATGATGATTGCTCCCACCCTCAAAAGAAACTAGAGAATCTTGCTCAAAAACAATTTCGTCCGGTCATGCTGTGGGTTATCAAACAGATTGTCAGGCGTGTTTTGCTCAACAATCATCCCGCTGTCCATAAAAATGGTACGGTCAGAAGCGGCCCGCGCAAAACCCATTTCATGCGAGACCACAACCATCGTCATGCCGCCAAATGCTAACGCCATCATCACATCCAGCACTTCATTAATCATTTCGGGGTCAAGTGCCGAGGTCGGTTCATCAAACAGCATGATTTTTGGATCCATCGCCAGTGCACGAGCAATCGCCACACGCTGCTGCTGACCACCCGATAATTGACTGGGGTGGACATCGGCTTTGTCGGGAATACCTACCCGTGCCAGCAACTCCATCGCTTTTTCTTTGGATGCCGAGTTGGCGCGTCTCCGCACCACCCGCTGGGCCAGCATGATATTATCCAGCACTGTCAGATGGGGGAACAGATTGAAGCTCTGGAACACCATACCAACTTCGGTGCGAATGCGGTTGATATTTTTCGCGCCGTGCAGAGGGATGCCATCTACCACAATATCGCCCCGATCAAAGGTTTCAAGCCGATTGATGCAACGCAGAAGGGTACTTTTACCAGAACCGCTAGGCCCGATAACCGTTACCACCTCACCGGTGCGAATATCGAGTGAGACATCACGCAGGGCATGAACCACACCGCGTGGGGTACGGAATTGTTTATGCACATTCCGAATCTGGATAATTACGTCGCCAATTTGTTTATCTTTTTTGATTGGTGAAGTCATCGCTAACCTTCCTCAGGGCAATCGGGAACGCCGTTCAACCGCACGCACCATCAGCGAGAGGCTTAACGTCATCACAATGTAGAAAATGGCGACGGCATTATAAGCCGGAATCGCTTGAAACGTGCGTGTACTATAGAGACGCCCTTGCTGCAATAATTCTGGCAGGGCCAAAATCGCAATCAGCGAGGAATCTTTCAGCATCGCAATAAAGTCGTTGCCCAACGGGGGTAACACGGTACGAATCGCTTGGGGCAAAATGACATGCCGCATGGATTGGAAATAGGACATGCCCAAACTGCGGGCGGCCTCGGTTTGCCCTCTGGACACCGATTGAATCCCAGCGCGGAACACTTCGGCAAGGAACGCCCCATAGCCCACCGCCAGCCCGATGACCGCTTCGGCAAGGAAGGACTCATTGCCCAAGACCTGTACTTCTATCTTGGTCAGCGTGTCATAGATCGGATGGGTGATATCCCCGATAATGCCATCCGCATCACGCATTTGAGGGCTAACCACAAACGCGAAATAGAGCAGAATTACCAGCAGCGGAACCCCGCGCACCAATTCGACATAAAACGTCGAGAGGTGATAGAGGATCGGGTTGGAGGATACGCGGAATAGACCCATAAGCAAGCCAATCAGTAGCGCCAAACTGAACGCCGACAGCGTGACGATAATGGTCAGCCAAATCCCCGCATTACATCCACGTGGATTGTTGAGGGCGCATGTTTTGTAGGTGCGTGCGGTGGTGGAATAAATATCACCTTTGCGCAGAGTAATGATCTTTTCTGGCACGGTTTCGACCGTGATGCCACCGTCATTATCGGCGATAATCCGGCCTGCCACCGTGCTATCGTTCATGGTAATGGTCACTTCGCAGGCTACTGCATCTGTCGCGGTACACCCATCGGGGTCACGAAGCTCTTCTTTAATGTCACGGCGCTCAAATTCGGTGGCTTCGGCATCACCCTCCAAAATGAGGTCATACTGGCTACCAGACTCGGTACTAAGGCGACCGGAAAAGGTTTCACCGCTGACGGAGACAATCGTCCCCTCATAGTCCCGACAGCGGGGGTCTTCCGAACGGTCACACGTCACCATACCAATTTCCATGTTGATAATGCGGTCACGCGAAATCTGCACGCTCTGCTGTTCGACTGTCCGCACCTGAATCTCGTCATCATTCTCACCACGCAGCTCTGTCCCAATGATTCTTTCGGGATAAACCACAAAAGTCACCGGGGTCGCTACACAATCCACCGCATCGGGAAGACATTCTAGTGTTCCTTCGCGGCGTGATAGGATACGATTGGGGCGAATCGTGATTTCATAGCCGTCGTCCAAATGCCGAATTCGCGCATCGGCCCGAACTCGAATGCTTTGCCGTAAACTATATGGGCGATTAAACGTAATAATTTGACCGCTGGTTGACTCGCAGTCCGGCACAGCAATAGGGTTGCAAGCCAATACGCCTTCTTCTTCACTCACAATATCATTGGGTGCGACGACGGTTTGTACACCATCCGCCAAAGTGACCCGGACAAGTGGCCCAACCACACCCGTGCGTAAACCGCGTGTTTCCACCACCCCATCGGGCGATTCGCGGTTGGCATTTTCAAAATCTTGATAGGTAACCACGACCCCGCGCTGGCTAAGACATCCTTCCGCCGCATCTTCAGGGCAATTTATGACACCATCCGCTTGCGAGGCCACCTGCTGAATTGGAACAGTAACCGAAACGTCATCTAGTCCTCGCACACGCACGGTTTCGCTAACCAGCAGAACTTCCGTCTTAACCTCGTACACAACATCATAGAGTTCGTTCGTGTTAACTTCCGGACGATCCGCCAGCCAATCTAGAATATCGCGGTCGTTCTTGTCATTCAGCATATCAATGCCAACCCAGAAGATTAGCAGGAACAGGAGGACGGCCCACCAAGGAACACGGCGGGCCATGCCGAGTAGTAAATCAGGCACTGTCGGGGGTTCTTGTATTAGTTCAGGGACAGGGGCATCTTGGTTTGCCTTAGCAGATTGACCCATCATGCTTTCCTTCAGAAAACTATAAGTAAACAATAGGCGGGTTGTTCACCCGCCCGGAATAGCTGTTTATTGAGACTCCGCCAAATTAGCGATAACGACTAACTGGCTTCTTCTGTCGCGTCGGGTTCGGCTTCGACCACCACTGGGCAGAACAGCCAATCCTCACCATCCAGAACGAGTGTGGCGGCTTCAGGGAAGAGATCACTACCAGCGACTTCCGTACCTTCCAACGTAAGAGTACCACCGACCAAAACCTCAGCGGTTTCGCCATTAATGGTAACCGTATATTCGAGACCCGACAGGTCAACGGTCAAGCCGACCAGTTGTGCCAGATCTTCAGCAGTGGGCAAGTCGCCACCTTCGCAGGAAACTTCGACGATCGCTTCGACATCACCCGCAAAACTGGCGGCCAAAACATAGGCCGTCACGGAGGCCGGGTCAGTCGTGTCAATCAGCACCACCCCTGTGCCACCTTCTTGGAAGTCTTCGCTAGGCAGGGCACCAAAATAGCCTTCGAAAATGGTGGCATAGGTGCCATCAGCAATGACGTTGACCAATGAAGCGTTGACCGCGTCCAGCAATTCTGGGAAGTCAGGGCGAATCGCAATGCCATAGAATTCGTCGGTCAGTGCTTCACCAACTGTTACCAGATTCAGATCCGGGTTGTTGGCGATGATGTCCACCGAGGTAGGAGCGTCAACGATTACTGCATCAATTTCTTCATTGCCCAAGGCTTGGAAGGCGAGCGTTGCTTCGTCAAAACGCACGACTTCGACGCCGGGGATTTCGGTCGCAAAGGTATCGCCAGTGGTTCCGGTTTGAACGCCTACTCGCTTACCCGCGAGATCATCAGGGGTGGCAACGTTTTCAGCATCAGCGGCACGTACCGAGATAATCTGGCCCGCGAGGAAATACGGATTGGAGAAGTCTACCTCTTCTTCACGTTCGGGGGTAATGGTTGCAGCCGAAATCACTGCATCAAATTCCCCACTGGCGAGTGCTGTAAAAATGCCATCCCACTTGGTATTGACCCATTCAATTTCAAAACCAGCGTCAGCGGCAATGGCGTCCATCAATTCTACGTCGAAGCCGATGATGTTGCCTTGTTCATCAACCGATTCAAAAGGTGGATACTCGGCATTTGTTCCGACTTTGATGGTTTGGCCTTCCACCTGCGAGCGCGTGGCACGTTCGGCAGTTGGCTGTGAAGCCGCACCAACAGGCAGGGCCATCACCAGCAAGAGGGCAACCGTCAGCAAAATAAAAAGTTTCTTTCCGTAACGCATTTTCAAATTCTCCTCAGTTTCAGTTCGAAACTCATGGTTCTAAGCAAACACGAGTTTAAGCAGGACGGGCCTACATGTCAAATTGATTCTTTGTTAAGATTATGGCAGTTCGCACAAGTTACCCCTTGAAAAGCGTTACCCTGTTTGCGCTATACTTCATCGGCGCATTTTATGGATTTTTGAACCATGCCCACGTTCCCACATCGGTATTCTGACACAGCTTCGGGAAGGGATATTAAACTAGGAAATGAGCGTCTTGGAAGTACGGCGTAAGCGTAGAGTTCGTTGGGGGGTCTGGCTACCGATCTTAGCGGTGTTGGCCCTAGCTCTTATCGCATGTTTGTTGGCAGTCATTGGCACATTAATCTCCGAAGATGAACAAAACACCAGTGGCGGTAACGGGCATACCCTTTTGTACGGGTTGACGCTGAATCCCAGTGGCATTGACCCGCACTATAATCGGTCAGCCGAGTTGGGCATTCCCCTCTACAGCGTCTATGACACCCTCATCTATCGGCATCCCCAAACACGCGAATTTGTTGAAGGCTTGGCCGACCGATGGGACATTAGTCCCGATGGCCTGACCTATACCTTCTATTTGCGGCAGGGGATCAAATTTCACGACGGCACAACCTTTGATGCCAATGCCGTCGGGGTGACATTTGACCGCATCGCCAACCCACAATATCCTGATTGGCGTCCCGGCAAAGCCCTCGATTTAATCGGGCCGTTCTACAATGGCTACAAGCTAGTAGATGACTACACCTTCCAAATACTCCTGACCGCTCCCTATGCCCCGCTGCTCGATGCCCTCAGCCAGCCGTACTGGGGTATCGCCAGCCCGACCGCCCTTGCCAACTGGTCAGTAGACACCTATCAATGGCATCAGGTTGGGACAGGGCCATATAAATTGGTGGAAGTTATTCCGGGGGATCGCATTGTGCTGGAGCGAAATCCGGATTATGCGTGGGGGCCGATTTTTTATGCACCCGCGTCTGACCGTTCGATTGATCGGATCGAATTCCGTTTCTTTGACCGTGACCCCGCCAGTCGCCGCATCGCATTGGAGGCCGGAGACGTGGATATTGTGGGTGAGCTACCCCCCAATGACGCCGAAGCCCTATTGAGCGATCAAGAAGTGCAGGTTTTTAAACAGGCTATCCCCGGTCAGCCCCTGCAATTCTATTTCAACACCTCCCGCCCTCTCATCAATGACCAACGTTTTCGGCAGGCCCTGCTTCATGCCACCAACCGCGCCGCGATTGTGGATACCGTGTTCTTCCGCGACCTTTCGCCGGTTGCCTATGGCCCATTAGCCGCCGTATCCCCCTACTACAATCCGGTCGTTGCCGAAATGTATCCCAATAATTTGCAGCGCACCCGTGACCTATTTACCCAAATCGGCCTTGTAGATTCCGATAATGATGGCATCCTCGAATTCAACACACAGCCTGTGAAGCTGAAGATCGCCATCGGGAATTGGGGTTTTTTACCAGAGGTAGCGGCCTTAATTCAAAGCCAATGGCGCGAAATCGGTATTGAGGTAGAAATTGAGCAGGTCGCTGGCTTTACGGCCCTTCAGGAAGTGGCGACCAGCGGTGATTACGATTTGTTGAGTTTTGAAGATTTCGGTCTTGACCCCAATATCCTGAATCCGGCCTATCTCTCAACCAGTTCCACCAATTACACCCATTATGTGGATGCGGAGTTGGACAGCTGGCTGACACAAGCCCTTTCAGTAGATGAAACCACCCGCGTGACCCTTTACAATCAGATTCAGCAGCGCATCATGGATCAAGCCCTAATACTGCCTATCCGCGATTATGTCAACTTGATTGGCTGGTCGGCGCGGCTGGAGGGCTTGATTTATACTGGTCAAGGTTGGTGGCCCTTGTTGACCAATGTGCAAGTGAAGGCCGAATAATTCTCCATGACCAAAAGCCGTCTACTAGCGATTCTTCAGCTCTCAACGGCGGGCCTGCTTCAGGGCGTGCTGGTTGTGTGGACGGCAGTCACACTCGTTTTCATGGCGGTGCGGGTGCTGCCGGGGGACGCGATTTCCGCCGAATTGCTGCCTGCCGGAGCATCCGACGCCCAAATTGAAGCCGAAAAAGAGAAACTGGGATTTAATGCCCCCCTCCCCCAACAATATTTTGCCTATATAGGAGATGTACTGCGCGGCGATTTCGGTCAATCTCTGCGTTATCGGGACGCTGTGACACACATCATCCAAGATCGCATCGGGCCAACCTTCGCGCTGGCAATGGCGGCTTTTGCGGTGATGTTGTTGACGGGTGCGGTGTTGGGAGTTGCCAGCATCGAAAGCAGCCCTACCCCTCTACGATATTTCAGTCGAGGCATCATCGTATTTTCGCAATCCGTGCCCATCTACATCACAGCGATTGTAGCGGTGTTCATATTTAGCCTCGAATTGGATGTGTTGCCCTCAATTGGATCAGACACGCCGCGCCATCTGATATTACCCGCACTCGTATTGGGATTTCATACTTCAGGGGCAGTGGCACGGGTGCTGAGTGCCAGCCTGACAGATGCGTTCGCCCAACCGTTTATGCTTACGGCGCGTGCCAAAGGACTCCCACCAATAGATTTGCTTGACCATGCCCTGCGAGTCGCCCTTCTGCCCGTGCTGCGTGTGCTAGCACTGCAAACTGGATTTTTGTTGGGAGGAACGGTCATCATTGAAGGATTGTTTGTGCGGCGGGGATTAGGCAGCCTATTGTTTGAATCGGTGCTAGACCGCGATTACCCAATGGTACAGGCACTGGCATTGCTGGCGGCGGTTGCTTATCTGCTGGCAAATGGTCTAGCACGTTTAGGCCAGCGGCTAATAGACCCCCGTCTGACGACCAGCCTTGCTGATATTGTATAATTGATTCATGCCCGTGTTATTTCGTCACATCAAATCTGGCCTGTGGATGCCGCTTGTGATCCTTGTCAGCTTGATATTGATTACTCCCCACCTTGCCCAGTATGATCCATTGACCCCCACTGCTGGACACGAACTTGCCGCGCCTTCCGAAAATCATTGGCTTGGCACGGATTATCTGGGGCGAGATGTGTTTAGCCGATTGGTCAATGGCGGACAGCGTACAGTAGGCGCAGCATTTGTCGCTACGGGCATCGCAATCGCTGGCGGTCTGCTGCTTGGGGGTCTGTTAATTATCGCCCCTGCCCCAATCCGCTGGCTACTTTCAATACTGCTCGACGCCTTACTTGCCTTTCCCTCGATTCTGACCGCATTGGTAATACTCACCGCACTTGAGCCGAGTCTATGGACATTGGCGCTGGCATTAGGCATAGCCGGGATTCCACTATATACCCAAGTGGCGGCAGATGCGTTTCGGGCTGCTTTGAGTCAACCATTTATTGAGGGGGCACGCAGTATCGGGGCGACACGAAGCCATATTTTGCGACGGCACATTATCCCAACGGCCCTACCTGCCCTTGCCGCATTTGGTTCGGTGATTTTTAGCTGGTCGCTGATTTATCAGGCTGCCTTGACCTTTTTGGGCTTGGGTGGGGACATCACACAGCCGGATTGGGGGACAATGCTGGCACAGGGCTATCGTACCATCCGCGAAACGCCCCTGTTGGTGATTGCGCCGGGGGGAATGTTGATGGTGTGCGTGTGGCTGGCAAATTGGTTTGCGGATGCAGTTGGCCGATCACCCTCACGGTGAGCCGATTTCGAAGCGTACAATCCGACTGGCAATTGCTGAACTTCTCGACCAAACACCCTGATCGGCAAACATCGGCGTTGCGGTGGGGGTTTCCTGTGGGCGAGGGGTTGGGAGTGGCCCACGACTTGGATTGTAATAATACGCGCGGATTTCGTACTCCCCTACCCCCATATTCATCGCAGTCAGGCGTGCGGGTTCCAAGATGACCCGAATCGCACAACGGCGGCGGGATTGGAGGACATGCAAATCTTCGTAGCTGAACGATGTAGTTGTGTTGGGAGCAATGCCTTGACGCAGGTTATCTGAATACTGCTGATTAGTGGCAGCATTGATAATTTGCAGATACACCCCACCAACGGATTCAGGGCCAGCCGGCGGGCCAATCGCAATAGCGTCATCAGTCATGAAGAACGTAATCGCGCCAATATCTTCGTTTTGGAAAACCACATCAATGATGAGTGGCTCACCGACTTTAATCAGTGGGTCTTCTTTGCCATTGGATTGGTTAGCATCAATATCCACAATCAGTGTCAGGTCTTGGCGTGTATCACCGTTTTCAGCCAGCATCGAACGCTGATTGCCACCGGGTGGGGACATCAAACTGAGACAGTCGGGGCCACTGCGTTTCAGTTCAGGAAAAAAGGTGGGAATCGCCAGTGATAGCGCGACACCAATCGTGACAAGACCTAGAACCAACCTAGTGTTTTCGGTATCAATAAAAAATCGACGAACTCGGCGGCGTGACCTGCCATATACCCCACCTACCGCACCTGTTGCTCGACTCCCTACACCTCTAGCTCGACCCATTATTGAACCTCGTCAGCCATTGCTGAATGTGTGTCTGAATTTGTCCAGCGGCCTCAGCATCACTTTCTAGCCACCGCGCCGCCGAATTATATTTCCGAAACCATGTATACTGCCGTCGGATAAATGCGTGAGTTTGATGGCACAAATCGGTTAGGGCCTCGTCTAGCGACATTTCACCCCGTAAATAATACCCGATTTGCAGATAACCCAGTCCACTCATCGCCGACAAATTCCAAGTATAGCCCGCTTCGACTAGAGCGCGAACCTCGTCCACCAGACCCGCCTCAATCATCTGTCCCACTCGCCGATCAGCCCGATCATATAACGCAGCACGATCCAGCGTCAGGCCAAATTGCAGCACATCGTAACTCGGCGGATGCTTTTGCTGCAATTCCGAAAAAGGCCGACCCGATTCCAGCGAGACTTCTAGCGCACGCACCACCCGCCGGATATTTTTGCCATCAATCCGTTCGGCGGTCACAGGGTCAACGGCCCTCAATTTTCCAAGTAGTGCTTCCCACCCGTTTGCTTCGGCATAGGCTTCAAGCTCCGAGCGCATTTCATAATTTGCCTGCACTTCGGGAAATTGCCAACCCTCCAACAACGCGGTGATGTATTGGCCCGTGCCCCCCACAATTAGCGGAAGTTTGCCCCGTGCATGTATGTCCTCAATGGCGGCAGTGGCTTGGGTCTGAAAATCAACGGCGGTATAGAACTGGTCAGGTGTCACCACATCAATCAGATAATGCGGAACGGCGGCGCGTTGCTCAGGGGTGGGTTTGGCCGTCCCAATATCCATCTGTTGATAGACTTGGCGGCTGTCGGCGCTGATGATCTCACCGTCGAGTGTTTGGGCCACCTGAATCGCCGTGTCAGTTTTGCCGACAGCCGTCGGGCCAATGATGACCACCACCGGACGGCGGGCAAGGATTTCACCAGCTAAGGGCATCGTGAATCACCTTCACTGCGAATGTACCATCGTTGCCAAGCGCAACACCGACCACATCAATCCGAATGGGCGTGGCCTCATGAATATTTTTCTCCAACCGATAGGCCATCGCCAATTCCATCAATTTCGCCTGTTTACGTGCATTCACACTCGCCAATGCGTTTTCCATTGCTATTTTGCCGCGTCGGGTGCGGACTTCCACTATCACCAGTGTCGTGCCATCCTGCATAATCAAATCAATTTCACCCGTCCGACAGCGCCAATTGCGTTCGACCAATTGCCAGCCCAAACCGAGCAAATGTTGCGACGCAACGCTTTCGCCCTGTAGGCCGAGTGATCTTCGAGTAGTGCTGGTTGGCATGGTACAATCTCCAATTCAAGATGCCCCATTATAACAATGGCCTGCAATTGACCAAAAGGGCGTGCTATAATGTCGCAAGTCTCACAACTAGCTGGTTTTGTGGAGTGTAAACCTCATGTCCTTAACCCCGATCCTCAAAGAGGCCGATATTTTTTATGATTTGACTCCGACCCAATTGGAGTTAATTGCCTCAATCTGCCACACAGAGACCTATAACGATGGAGATGTGATATTTACTGAGAACTCTGCCAGCGCCGAGCTGTATATGGTCGCTGAAGGGGAGATCGCCATTCAGGTAGATACCGCTATTTTTGGACGGGGCAACACAGGAAAACTGGTTGGCCCGCGCACTGTCGCCACCTTCCGTATTGGTCAATCGTTTGGCGAAGTCGCCCTGTTAGATGAAGGACTACGGTCAGCAACGGCCCGCTGCATCAAGAATGGTACGACCGTCATCATCATCCCACGTGAGCGTCTCATTAACCTCTGCGATATGTACCCCCAGTTGGGCTATCGGCTGATGTTTAATCTGGCGACCGACCTTGCCACCAAAATTCGTGGCGCGGACATGAAAATCCGCGAACAAATTATGTATTCTCAACAATCCGAGGAGTAACCCTCTGCATGAACGCCGAAATTATTGCTATCGGCACGGAACTTTTGTTAGGCGAAATCACCGATACCAATTCGACCCATATCGCCCGCACGCTGCGTGATATCGGCGTGAATCTATTTTATGTCACCAGTGTCGGCGACAATCTGCCGCGCATTGTACAGGCGATTCAATTGGGCCTCTCGCGCAGTGACCTTGTGATTACAACGGGTGGTCTTGGCCCAACGGTGGATGATATGACCCGCCAAGCCGTCGCCGAAGCAACGGGTCGTCCATTGGAATTTCATCAAGAACTGCTAGACCAGATTGCCGAACGTTTCCGCCGCTTTGGATCACGGATGAGTGAAAATAATCGCCAGCAGGCCCATATCCCCGCCGGGTCAATCCCGATTGAAAATCCGGTTGGGACAGCACCATGTTACATCGTGGAAGATGAGCAGGGTACGATTATCAGCCTGCCCGGTGTACCCAGCGAAATGAAGTTCCTGCTCAGTCAGCGCGTGATTCCCTATTTGCAGGAAAAAATGGGGCAAAAAGGGATTATCAAGGCGCTCGTTTTGAAAACTGCGGGGATTGGTGAAAGCCTGATTGATGAAAAAATCGCCGATTTGATGACCTATGCCAATCCAACAGTGGGGCTTGCCGCGCATACAGGCCAAACCGACATTCGTATCACTGCCCGCGCCGATACCGAAACCGAAGCCAATGAAATGATCGCCAAGATTGAACATATCGTGCGCCAGCGACTGGGTGATTCTATTTATGGCACTGGCAAAGACCCACTCGAAAACGCAGTGGTGGCCCTCTTGCAGAAAATCGGCGGCAAGGTCGCTTTGTGGGAAACTGGCACAGGTGGCACACTCCGCGATCGCGTCAAGCAAGTGGTGGGCGGGGAAGCGGTCATTGAATCCAGCGCCGTCTATGATGGCCTCACCGGATTGCACACCGCCCTACCCGAATTAGACCCGGACGCGGAACATGCTGATCTCAAAGGGCATGTCGAAAATATCGCCCGCCACACCCTGAAACACAGCCAAGCCGCCGCAGCGATTGCGATTGCCACCAGCGATCACGGAACAGCTATCGCGGTTGCCAGTGAGAATGAAACCCGCGCCCGTTCCTATGGTTATGGCGGGGAAGCCACCCAAGCCCCCATATGGGCCGCGACGTGGGGACTTAGCATGGCGTGGAAGATTCTGCGCGATTTGCACCCCTCTGGTTGAATTTTGAGCATGTTAGGCAATCCACAGGCAAATTTCGAGGCACGGCGTAGTCTATTTCTAGATTATGCCCGTGCTGGCCTTATCCTGTTTGGGCGATTTCAGGCCGAAAATAACGAGTTTTGGCCTATATCATTCTATCTGACCCTGCTGCCATCATTTCCTCGGCTGATGAAATTGACGGCGGAGCTATTGGCATCTCTCTATTCCCCCATGAGCCAGCGCGACAGGCTACTGACTACACGTAACACAACGGCTTTGGGCGGTGTGTTGGCGACCCTCACCGATGTTCCGATGCTTTACCCCTATGGCGACATCAAATCTTATACTGCCGCGTTTGCCATTGAAGGGGCGGCGGATGTGGGTCACCCCACTACCCTGCTGACCGATGTGCTGATAGACGGCAGCATCGAATTACAGATGGCGGATCAGGCGGCACGGGTTGGCATTCCGGTCAAACGCATTTTCAGCTTGGTGAATGCACGTGAAGGGCATAACCAGAACTTGCGCCAGCATGGCATTGAGAATATTCAGTCTCTATTCCCCCTCACCCAAAGTTTGGAATGGGTGGTTGAGGCTGGGTTGATTACTACTCACCTTGCCCAACGCATCACGGATTGGCAGACCACCCTAACCTAAATTGAATTGAGCCCCTCATGACTATACGACTATCATCGCTTCCACAGGGAATGCGGACTTTTTTGCGGATTTGGGCCGGTCAAACCGTCTCCCAAATCGGCAGCCGCATGACCCACTTCGGCCTAACATTGTGGTTATGGGAGAGAACGGGTCAAGCCACCTCGGTTACGCTGATGATCTTTTTCAGCATCCTGCCCACCGTTTTTGTCGCACCAATTGCCGGGATGCTGGTTGACCGTTGGGATCGCAAGCGGTTGATGCTGGGCAGTGATCTGGTCGCAGGGATTTCAACCATCGTGCTGTTGATTCTCTACCTCATGGGTCATCTGGAAATCTGGCATCTGTACATCACCAGCGCCGTGAACATGGTTTTTAGCCAATTACAGGCCATCGCGTTTTCGGCCTCGATCACCCTGCTCGTACCCCGAGATCAATATTCCCGTGCCAGTGGCCTGCGCTTTGTGACCAACTATGGCGCTTCAATTATCGGGCCAGCCTTCGCCGGCGTCTTGTATTACAGCGTAAAGCTGCCGGGGATTATGCTGGTTGACCTACTGACACTCTCCATTGCGCTGACCACATTGGCCCTAGCCCAAATTCCACGCGCTGTCGAAACCGAAGCGGGACGCGCCAGTCGCCAGAATTGGTGGACAGAAATCAGCTATGGTTTTCGTTATCTGCGTGCCCGCCCCAACCTTTTTGCCCTATCATTGATTGCCGTAACCTTCTGGCTGGTACATGATCTGGGTGGCGCGCTCTATGCCCCAATGGTTTTGGCGCGAAGTGGCAATAGTGCCCGAACCCTAGCCACTGTCAGTACCGCCGCAGGCATCGGAGGCATTACCGGGGCGATTTTTATGAGTGCGTGGGGCGGCGGCAGATTTCGGCGTATCCACCCGTTTCTATTGGGTACAATTGGGGCAGGCATCGCCAAGACGATTTTTGGCTTGGGGCAAGGTTTACTGATTTGGTTTCCGGCTCAAGTGTTCTCGTCCTTCAATTTTCCGGTACGTGGTGGCGCGGTGGACAGTATTTGGATGTCAAAAGTTGAGCCGGATATTCAAGGGCGTGTATTTGCGTTTAATCATGTCCTAGAGGGTATTTTGACCGCAGGGGCGACCCTGATGGCTGGCCCATTAGCCGACCAGATTTTTGAGCCTTCCATGCGTCCGGGTGGTAATTTGACGGCGATTTTCGGCTGGCTGGTTGGCTCAGGAAAAGGGTCGGGCATGGCGGTGATTTATATCGGCTCGTCACTCATGATGATTGTCATCGGGTTGGCTGGGTATTTGTTGCAAATAGTGCGAAATGTGGAGAAAGTTGTACCTAATTATGAACTCTATACCCAAGCCCCCGACACTGAAACTGAACCTAAACAGAATATTGAGTCTGAAATTGCCATATATTCATTGTGAAAGATCGAAATCAAGTGACATTTACATCCTGTGTGCTATAATAATTAGCAAAATTTACTATATATATCGCTAATATTCTTATCTTCTTGGGGAAGTAGTATGGCAACCTGTATTCGATGCAAAAAGGAAATTGGCCTCCTCAGCGGTTCACTAGCTTTCAACAAGAGCACGAACCGTTGCAGCAACTGTGAAAAAGAAGTCGTATCTGGACTGAATAGCTTTCGACAGGCTTTTCTCAAATACTGTGCTGATGGCCTACTAGCGAACGAAGAAATCACAGGTCTAAAAAACGGTGTTGCTCAATTGAACCTCGACTGGAATGAAGCGCTTCAGTTTGTTCGGGGGGACGCGATGTATTTTTTGGAGCGAACGCTTGCCTTCATTGCAGCAGATGGCATCATAAGCGAAGAAGAAGAAGCTAATTTTAAGGATTTATATATGCTTTTGGCGCTGCCATACGAAATGGGAAGGCCATTAATTGATAGATTCCAATATATGAAGGAAATCTCCGCAATACGGCTTGGAAAACTTCCGTCTGTAAATCCCACTGTGCAGCTTGAATCAGATGAATCATGCCATTTGGAAGTAGACGCACGTTATCTTCAAGTCGGGGCTTCAAAAGTAAATCAGATATTAGGTCGATTGGTCGCTACCAATAAAAAGCTCTATTTCTTGTCGAGTTCAAATCCGACAACGATTGTCTGGAAAAATGTTTTAAGGGTCGAACGAGAATCGCAAGCGGTCTACATTGAACTTTCCACAAAGAAGGGCAATGGGTTATACCAAGTCGCTGACCCTGTATTGGTTCAAACTGTATTGCTGACCCTAACGCGCATTGCAAAGCGCCAAATGCTTGTGCCACAAGAGGATAACGAAGCAAGTCGCCATATTCCGCAAGATGTCAAGACGGCTGTATGGCAGCGAGATCAAGGAAAGTGTGTGCAATGTGGAGCAACATCCTATCTGGAATTTGACCATATCATTCCATTCAGCAAAGGTGGGGCAAGCACAATTAACAACGTTCAGCTCCTTTGCCGCCGCTGCAATTTGGCAAAAGCCGACAGGATTTAGTCCCCCACCTCCTCAATCACCAGACTATCGCTATCAAAGCTGACGACAGCCACCTGCTCCACCCGCACACCGATGCGATGCTCAATCAGCAGGTCGGTCAGCTTGGCGCCATCAATCAAAATAATCGGCGCGGTGTTGGGTAATCGGGCCACCTCCATCGCCCCTTTAGTAAACGCGGCAGTGGTCATCACCAACCCTTGATCTATATCCCCCATCGCCAACATATCCCCGCGAAATTGACTCACGACAGGCCGCCCCACATTGCCGCTGGTACGTTTGACCTGAATGGCGGTACGGGCCTGCAAAATCCCTACCCGCACCTCCGCCACAATATCAATGCCACCATCGGCAGACCGATCTGTCACAATGATGTTGTTATAGCCCATCTTGCCAAGCAGACGCCCGATCAGATGCTCAAACGCATAGGGGTCAACATTCGATAGAACATTTTTCAATTGGCGCTTGACCTCATGCCGCTGTTTTTCCGCCATGCGCGAAATGGTATCTACTTCGCTTTCCCATTCCGCCAAACCAAACATGCCCGGCCCCTCACGTCGAAACGCCGAGGATAGGCCATTTTCCTGAATATCGGTATACAGTTGAGCCGAAAGCGAGGCTTCGGGGGTCATGCCCTGCGGATTAATCAGGCCCAATTCCAGCGCGATTTGCGTAATTTCGGCATATGACATAGCCCGCCCTTCGGATTTGAGGACTTCATAGGCGGCGTCTTTGTAACTCAAAAACTCACCATGCTGCCGAAAGATGGCGTTATCTATCACATTTTCGGGGATGGGGTCGTCTTCGGTACGGAGGGTATAGCGGCCTCGTTCAACGCGCTTAAATGGCGACATTTCGATGCCATCGCGTTCGCGGCGCAGGCTGGTAATAATGACGGCGGCCATTGTTTGGCGCGGGGTTTGACCCATCGTGTCAATCAAACCTGCCTCCAGTGCCGTGCGGGTAATTTCCGCGACGGACAATGGGCGTTCGGCTTGGCGAAGAACCTCAATTGCGGCTTGCAAAAACGTCATGGCATCAGACACTTTCCAGCAGCAGGCGTAGTTTCAATTTTAGCGCCTCGACAGTGGTTTGTCTGTCCGATTCAGAGGTCGTGACTTCGTCCAACGCCTGCAACAACACCTCAATTTCATCGCGGGAAAACAAACTTGGCGGCAAGACGGCCCCCCGAATCAAGCGATACCCCCCACCCTGCCCCATGTCGGCTTCCACCTGTACACCCAAATCGCGCAGCAGCATCACATAGCGCCGCACCGTGCGGGTGTCTACCTCTAATCGTTCAGCCAATTCGTTAGCATTGAGACCGGGGTTGGCGTGCAAAATATGCAGCAGCGTCAGCAAGCGTGTCGCCGGACTATACATGAATCCCCCACCCTTTCTAGGAACGATGCTGTCCTACTTTGCAGCGAAAATGGAAATAGTGAAACACTCGAAAGGATCGGTCGCAAATGTTTACCGCCCAACGCATTTCCCATACACACACGCTAGAGTTTACCGCATTTATTGAACAAGTGTTCCCTTTATTTACCCCCATCAAGGAGAAATTATGGCTGGCCCATTGGGAATTTGCACCGATTTATCATGAAACGCCATCATTGGAGGAATCAGGTGCCGTATTCAAAACCCAACACGGCAACCAACCGGAAGAATTTTGGGTGATGGCTGATTATGATCCGCAGCAGCATCGCGTCCAGTATGTGCGTTTTTTGCCCGACCTACTGGTGACCACCATCCAAATTGAATGTGTGCAACTCGGCGACCAAACGCGGGTCAGCGTCACCTATACACGCACCGGATTAAGTGAGGCGGGAAATGCCAAATTAATCCCATTCACCGCTGAGAGTTATCGGGAGCAGATGGCCTTCTGGCAGCGGGCTATCCAGCATTATCTGACAACCGGCACGCCATTGGTTGGGGCACATTAAAAACAAAGGGCAGAATCATCTGCCCAATTGTCTTAATCTTCGTCGAGGCTAAGAACCGCCATAAACGCTTCTTGCGGGACTTCCACGCTGCCAATCATCTTCATGCGCTTCTTCCCTTTTTTCTGCTTCTCTAGTAGTTTGCGCTTACGGGTGATGTCACCGCCATAGCACTTCGCCAACACATCTTTGCGGAGTGCTTTGACGTTAGCGCGGCTGATAATGCGATTTTCAGCGGAGGCCTGAATCGGCACGACAAACTGCTGCTGCGGGATCAGCTCTTTCAGTTTGGTGACCATCTTTTGACCTTTGTGGAAGGCATGATCTTTATGGACAATCATCGCCAGCGCATCCACCGGTTCGTTGTTGACCAAGATTTCTAGTTTGACCAATTTATCAGGCCGATATTCCAAGAATTGATAGTCGAGGCTGGCATAACCCTTAGTCGCGCTTTTCAGCTTGTCATAGAAGTCAATGATTAATTCAGCCAGCGGCAAACGATAGGACAGCATAACACGCTTGGGGTCAAGATATTCCATCGTGACATATTCGCCACGTTTGGAGGTCACCAGTTCCATAATCGGGCCGATATAGGTGTCTGGCGTAAACACTTGAATACTCATCCACGGCTCGCGGATCTCATCAATGGTGGATTCATCCGGCAGGGCGGCGGGGCTATCAATCCGGACAATTTCGCCCGTATTCCGCAGCACAACCTCATATTCTACACTTGGCGCGGTCGCCAAAACATCAAGGTCATATTCACGTTCAAGCCGTTCCTGCACAATCGTCATGTGGAATAGGCCCAAGAACCCTACGCGGAAGCCAAAGTTCAAAGCCTGTGATGTTTCCGGCACATAACTCAGCGAAGCGTCATTTAACTGCAATTTTTCCAGCGCATCTTTGAGTTCGGCGTAATCGTCGTTTTCCACCGGATAGAAACCCGCAAACACCATCGGCTTGGCAGGTGCATACCCCGGCAAAGGCTCGCTTGCCCCATTGATTTTAAGTGTGATCGTATCTCCAACCCGACATTCCCGAAGCGTCTTAAGACCAGTGGCGATATACCCCACGCTTCCGGTCGTCAATTCATCTATCGGTGTCAGGCCGGGTGTGAAAATTCCAATTTCAATTGGCTCGACCGTTACATTGGTACTCATCGCAAGCAGTTTATCGCGTTTAGTAACCTTGCCTTCGATCACGCGGATATACACAATCACACCGCGATAGCTGTCATAGTGGCTGTCAAAGATCAAAGCCCGCAGTGGTTTGTCGGGGTGGCTTTCGGGGTGCGGCACACGATCCACCACCGCCTGCAAGACATCTTCCACCCCAATGCCCGTTTTGGCGCTTACCCGCAGCATCTTTTCTTTTTCGATGCCGAGCAAATCTTCCAGTTCTTGGGCAATGCGGTCTGGGTCGGCAGCAGGTAGGTCAATTTTGTTAATGACCGGGATGATTTCAAGGTCAGCATCCAACGCCAGATAGAGATTCGCCAGCGTTTGCGCCTCAATCCCCTGTGATGCGTCTACGATCAACAGCGCACCTTCACATGCCTGCAATGCGCGGCTTACTTCATAGGTAAAGTCCACATGACCGGGGGTGTCAATCAAGTTCATTTCATATTCAAGCCCATCCGCCGCTGTCCACTTCATGCGAACCGCCGACGCTTTGATGGTCACACCTCGTTCTTTTTCCAGTTCCATACTGTCCAGCAACTGGGCTTCCATATCGCGGTCACTGATCGTGCCAGTGGCCTGTAATAAGCGGTCTGCCAGTGTGCTTTTGCCATGATCAATATGAGCGATAATGCAAAAATTCCGAATCCGCGAAGTATCCATCCAACCGTCCCTGCAAAGCTGAAAATATGGGCGTAATTCCCTCAGTATAGCGGATTACCCCGGCATGATAAAGATAAATATTTGAGTCACACAGTTGCACAATCGCGCAATTGCTCATTTTTTGAACCACTGGCAAAATAGCGCAGTAGATATCCAAAAGGTAGTTGTTTATCATCTCGAGGAGAATCACGATGCCCACCCGACCATTTGATCAAAGCCGCCAAGAAATATTAGGCTTCTACAATCAAGGAAAATATCAAGAAGCCCTCGCCAGCATCGCCGAAGCCCAAAAGCAGTATCCCGAACGTGCGGATTTGTTGGCTTATTGGAATATGTGTATGTATGGCAGGCTGCAAAATGTGGATGCCACCATCAAAGAATTCCAGACAGCGATGGATGCGGGCTATTGGTATGGTGCAAACCAACTCGCCGACGACGACGCCGATTTGCATCCCGCAACCAGTCATCCCGAATTTATCCGCCTGCGCGAAATTTCAGTGGCCCGCCAAAAGGAAGCCGAAGTTCATTCCAAACCCGAACTGCTGGTGTTGCCTCCCCATGCGAATGCCAAAGCCCCCTACCCGGTTTTGTTGGCCCTGCATGGCAATAATAGCAGCGTCGAAATCACCGCACCCCAGTGGAAATCACTGACCGATGATGGGTGGCTAGTCGCGGTGGCTCAATCATCGCAAATCACAAGCCCAAACGCCTATGTTTGGAATGATCATGCTATTGCTGTGCCCGAAATTCAGACACACCTCGCCAGACTAAAAAATGATTATCCCATAGACGCAAATCAGGTGGTTGTGGGAGGTTTTTCAGCGGGGGCAGGTTTGGCGTGCCGGGTCGTTTTGAAACAGGAGATCAAGGCCAAAGGATTTATCGCGTTGGGGGCATATATCGCCAATCCCGACGCGCTATTGGCAGAGGTAGACTATGAGGCGATCAAACATGTGCGCGGCGTCCACATCATTGGCGATCAGGATGAACCCTGTCTACCCGGCACACTGAAACTGACCGGAATGCTCAAAGAACACAATATCCCTTGTCATCTCAGCGTAATTGAAAACGCGGGACATATCTATCCGGAAGACTTTGCCGAGCGACTATGTAAGGCCGTCCGGTTCATCATCCAGCGTTAGTAGTTGTTATCATCCACCCATTCGAGGTTTTCATTTTGCACTTTAGGCTGAGTGCGACTGGGTGGGCGCGGTTCATACTCCCCAACATCATAGGGCGATTGGGCACGGCTAGGGGCGGGTGTACTACTACGTCGCTTGCCACTGCCTGCCGTAATCGCCTCCGCTTCACCTGCCGCCAGTTGGGGTGTCGCGCAGTAGGGGCACAGATTCCACGACAATTCCAATTTCTGATGACATGCCACGCAAGATTTTTTCAGTTTGGTGTGGCAAAACGGGCACACCTGCCACTCATGTTTAGTCGGGCGACCACAACCGGGACAAGCGGGTTTGTCCTCAATCTCCTGCAATAAGGCTTCTTCTTCTAATGAACGCTCATAGGCATCGGCCAATGTTTCACGCGGACGCAGCATAATATAGATAATCAGCCCAAAAATATTGAGCAGGCCAACCAGAATAGCGGCAGCGATCTGCGCGAGGGGGTCACGCGAACGAGCTTTCATGTCGTTGTATGTCCAAATGACAAACGCCACCGAAAAGGCCGTAAAAACTGCGCCAAAAATCGTGACGCTGGCAAGGACAAGGCTGTTTAAAGTATCCGTACTCATCAATCGTGACTCCCGTTGTTAGGTCGGACGGTTTATATGTCCCCGTTCGACCACATGGGCTAAAATCATCTCAAACCAATCGGGCAAAGTATAGCATGGTGCATATGATGGGGCAATTTCGACCACCGCTAAAGAAAACAATAGAAAGCCTTCGTACTCAAGCAAATCGTGAGGGGATGGGAGCGCTGCAAAATGTCGAACTATTGGCTCTGATTCTGCACAATGGCAATGCTGGTGAAGACGTATCAGCCCTCGCAGAATACGTTTTGCAGCATTTTGGCGATCTGGAAGGAGTTGCCCAAGCCACTCTTGATGAGCTAACCCAAATCCCCGGCATCGGACAAGGGCTTGCGACACGTTTGCAGGCCGCCTTGATGTTGGGTCAGCGTGTCTCGCTTTTCCATGCCGAAGATCACCCGATCATTCGCCGTCCATCCGATGCAGTACGTTTGATTGAACGGCATCTGATCGCCCTGCCCCAAGAACAGTTAATCGCGGTGCTGCTGGATACCCAGAATCGTGTGGCAAGTTTGGAAACGGTGTACGTCGGCAGTCTCAATACAACGGTGGTAAGGGTAGCGGAAATTTTTCGGCCCGCCATTCTACAAAACAGCGCGGGTCTGATATTGTCGCACAATCACCCATCCGGTGACGCGACCCCCTCCGATGATGATGTAAAACTCACCCAAGACGCGGTTGCCGCTGGTAAATTACTAGACATCGCCATTCTCGATCATCTGGTAATCGGGCGCGGCGAATGGGTCTCGATGAGGGAACGTGGCCTAGGGTTCGACTAATTCGGTCGTCGCCACGTGGTCATAATCTACACCGATAAGCGCCAATTCGCTGATGTAAGCGTCATAGATGTGGCCGGAGGCATAAACATCCACGCCCCACAATTCCACCATCCGCAGGCTGTCGCGCTGGTCGAGTGGAATATCCAACACAAAGTCAGCCGATTTGAAGGTGTACCATGACTCGGCGTTGATATGTTCATGATTGCGCGAACAGTTGTCGCAACGAATACGTCCGCCAATCTGGTCGTTAAAGTTTACATAAAACCCCTGAATCCACTGGCTCTGCCGACCTTCAGCTTTATTTTGTGCGTTTTTGAAGGACACCACCATCATGACCGGGCATTCTGTTCCGGCGGCCCCACAGCCATTGACGGAGTGATTCACCAAATACAGCGTGGTTCGAATATACAGGCTGTCATATTGGGAGACATCAAGGCCGACATCTACCCCATTGGCGTCTTTTGTCGTATAAGAGCGAAAACAGCCTGTGCTGCGCGGCTTATTGTCCTCGGTTTGGCTACGTTTGATGTGCAGGGCATAGCGGTCTTGGAAAAACACCCGCTCAAAAATCCCAACAGGTGAGGTTTTATCCTCTTCGCCTTTATAGTTGTAGCAGCCCCACCAATCCACTGACTTGTCATCGCTGCCTGCTGCGGTAAACAAAGGATTTTGCACCAAATCTACGAGTTCCGTTTCGACGCGGGGAGCCTCGTTCTTGCGGAAAAATCCAGTCGAGTTGGCATCAATCAATTTCGCCTCGTCTAAATGATCAATGACCACCGCCACCCCATCACGCACATTGACTTCGAGGGTATCTATGCCAAAATTCAGCCGATAGTAGCCCTCATGATCAAGCCGCACCTGAAAGGTCTCACTACGAATTTCGAGGCGTATCTCACGTCCAAGATTCGGGCTGACAATGACATCAATACTGCCCTCAGCCTCGGTTATCAGCACCGTATAGGGTTTGTCGCCCAAACCAAAACGGGGACGCGCCGCCTGCTCCAACGAAAATGCACTCCCACCTAATAACTGCACCGTCGCCAACACTTGGTCGCTATTCAACGGGTCGGCAATGGTCAAATGACCCTGCGAAAGTTCATCTGTCCGCAAGGTATCGCCCGTCTGAACCGGGTAACGATCACGCACCACCCGTTCGGTATCATTGGGGGAGGTGTAACCAATCGTCCCACGACTAACCTTGACAGTAGTACGTAAGTCAATGGTCGAGTCAAATAAAACCCAATTGATGGCCCAAGCGATGCCTGCCATCAGTAAACAAAACGTCACAAAGGCCGTCAGTAACGTGGCCCATGCGATTCGTTGGGGATAACGCGCTGTAATAGATGTTGTCATTCGCCAAAATACTTGATTCTAAATCGGGTAAATTCGCCAGTAGCGGGAGAATAGGTCTTTTCGACAGTCTCAACACGGGCGGCTGTGGGGCCAAGATTCAGATAGTCCTCAAAATGACGCAATTGTTCGGGGCTACCTTCGGCAATGACTTCCACCGAACCGTCGGCGCGATTTCGTACCCACCCCACCAAGCCCAATTCGTTGGCCCGCTGTTCGGTATAGTAGCGAAAACTGACCCCTTGCACCCGTCCATGTACAATCGCATGGAGTTGTTTGTGTTCACCTGTTTTCGACATGGTTTCGTCTGGCCTCATAAAAATCGGCAGATGAGTTCATTTGACCCACCTGCCGATTTTATCACTGGATTACGAGATTTAAAGAGGGGTTAGTTCAACGAAGCCCAATTATTGCCATCCGCTTCGTCGTCATCGTCTTCGTCAAATTCATCCAACTCGTCATAGTCCTCGTCGAAGGCGTAGTCAAAATCATCTACATCGTCGAGATCGTCTTCAAGGTTGAACAGCGGGAAGAATTGCTCACCAACCAGCGAGGCCATACCAAGTGCTTCCTCAGCGGCTTCAGCAAGTTCATCATCTTCATTCTGATCCGCCATTTCCATAATCCCGACAAGGGCTTCACGAGCTTCTTTACTACCAATTTCACCCATCGCCCAAACCGACATCAGCCGGATTTCGTAATCGTCCTCATAGGCCAATTCAATCAGGCGGCGCACGGCTGCACTCAGCTCCAATTGTCCAGCAGCGCGAACGGCCTCAAACCGGATTTCGTCTTCGCGGTTATTCAATTCTTTGAGCACGATATCTTTCCAACGCGCATCACACGTGCTGCCCATCGCAAAAACAGCGCTCACCTTCATGGGAAGATCGTCACTGTAGTACGCCTCATAGATCATGTCAGCAAGACGCGGATGGCTGCAAAATGAGATCGCCTCCAATGCACGTCGGCGAACGTCATCTTCCTCACGCAAATCGTCATAACGGGCCAGTACGACTTTTTGAGCCTGTTCCGCTAACCGCGCATCAAATTCTTCCAACTCACCATCACGGATAAAACGCCCCAAGCCCTCGACCGCCGCCGCCCGTACAAGGGGTGCCTCGTCCTTAACGAGCTTCATCAGTCGGTTATACATACGCTCCGAATCCACGTACCATGTCATGGCGACCGCCTCGGCCCGCACTTCAGGGTCGGGGTCTTCGAAGGCCAAGTAAGCGAGGGCTTCAAAGTCGAGGTCGAAATTGGTTTCGCTGGTCTCAGCTAGTAAACGGACCGTCCGACGGCGCTGTTCAACCGGAACTTCGGGCCATGCCTTTTTCAAGGCCGCAACCGACTCATCTACTAGATCGGACAAGCCATAAATCGCCCCGGCGGGTAGTACCGCTTCAGAATGATGATTTTGGTGCAGGGCCGCAATCGTCTCAGTGATTGGGAATGGTTGTGGGCGGCGCTCCTCGCCATCATTCTCATCATCTAGGTCATTATCAAAATCAAAATCGTACCCGTTTTTAGTTGGCTTCTTCGCCATGCGTCTCCCTCTCTGCTAAAACGAGCTTAGATCAATCGGCTTCACGATGTCGAAAAATAGGATGACGACCATTAACGACAATAAAAACAACATCCCGATCATATGCACCACGCCTTCGCGTTCCGGTGAAATCGGTTTGCCGCGCAATAGTTCAATGACCACAAACAGAATACGACCACCATCCAAGGCCGGAATCGGCAGAAGATTGGTTACCGCCAGCGCGATGCTGATAATCGCTGCGAAACCTAAAATCGGATAGGGGTTCGATTCTTCCTGACTTTCTTTGATGAACTTCCCACCCATTTGGGAAATCGCCACCGGGCCGGCGGGTCGAGCTTGTTCCGCCTCAATATCGCCGCGAATCAACATCATCGGCGCAGCAAAAATGATCTCGATTGCCCGCACAAAATTACCCGAACCCGTTTTGATGGCCTCAACCACATTGTCGGCGCGGCGCACTTCGGTATGCAGGTCACGGGTCGCGGTAATCGCCCCAATCGTCTCATCTAATGGCGCTGCTGCGATCTGAATCCCGATACGGGCCACATCTTCATCCTCAAGCACACGCGGCGTAACCTCAATATTCAAGATTTCGTCGCCACGCTGAATGGTCAGGTTAATCGCAATATCTTCGTGTTCTTTGGTGTAATCCACCAACATATCAACATCGGTCAGCGGCTGATCGTCGACCGCAACAACCACATCATCAATTTCGAGGCCAGCTTCAAAGGCGGGCGCGTCTTCTTCAATATTGACGATTTGCACCTTTTCCTTAACATCATCAGTCTGGAACGGCACAGGCGTCACCGTCAAAGTCTGGGTTTCGCCATCCCGAATTACAGTCAATTCGATACTTTCTTTGTCCTCGATAGCGTCTTCAAATTCATCAAGGCGTTCAACCTTCGCACCATCCACATGTGTCACCACATCCCCCGCCTCAAGACCAGCGGTTTCGGCAGGCGAACCCGGCAAAATTTCAATCATCGTAATATCGCCGATTTCGTAGGGTTGGAAAAAACCCGCGATGACGATAAACAGCACCAATGCAGCGATAAAATTGGCGAGTGGGCCAGCGAACAAAAACCAGATACGCTCCCACGGGCCTGCCTCAAAAACGCTCTTGGGGTTTTCGATATGGCGGCCTTCAATTTCGGCGCGGTCTTCTTTCATTTCTTCTTCAGTCTTGGGACGAACAAAATCCTCACCATACGGTCGTACAAAACCCCCCAGTGGAATCCAGTTGAGGGTGTAGATCGTATCCCCCTTGCGAAACAGGACAAGGGCACGCGGCGGAATCCCAATCCCAAATTCAAGGACGGTAACACCGACGCTCTTGGCCGCAAAGAAGTGGCCTAGCTCGTGAATAATCACCAGCGGAATCAGCACAATGAAAAAGGACAGGGCAGCTAACACAATATCATTCATGGAACCTCAGTACCTCTCGCCAGAATCAATCACAAGCCTATCCTAATCCATTGGACAGACTGCAACCTGAAATTAGTTACCATTATAGTTTTAATGTGGTTTTTAATCTACGGGGGCGTCTTATAGATGACTCATCCCTTGCTTAACTTACCCCTGTTGCAGCAAATTTCCCCACCAAAAATTCGCTGCAACAGGTAGATATTAGAAAACTGAATAGACGATTTCGCCGTCATTCCATTCGGGTTCGCCTTCCAGCACCTGCATCAATCGCATAAAACGCTCATGTTGCTCCGGGCTATCGGCATTCGCAAAATAGGCCTCGCGGCTGTCCCGATCCAATTGATAAACCATAACCGCCACCTGCCCCGGTGCCCTGCCTACGCCGATGTCTCTAGTAATCTGGTCAAAACGATCTTCCATGCCCGGTTTGACCCGGATGCGTGCGACTGTGCCGTACATAATAATCGTCTCCTTGTCCTAGCTGCGATGCAACGTAAACGATATGACACAGGATGATATTATGACCCGACCTTGTATCGCAAATAGGATTCCATGAACTCATCGAGCCGACCATCCAGCACATCGGCGGTGCGGCCTGTTTCATAATCGGTACGCAGGTCTTTGACCAACTGGTAAGGGTGCAGCACATACGAACGGATTTGATGCCCCCACTCCGCGCTGACATGCTCACCTTTTAGTTGGGCAAATTCTTCGTCCTGTTTTTGCTGCTCCAATGCTAATAGACGTGATTTCAGCACCTGCATAGCGCGGTTCATATTCTGAACTTGGCTGCGCTCGTTCTGGCACGACACAACAATTCCAGTGGGCAAATGGGTAATCCGCACCGCCGTATCATTTTTCTGGACGTGCTGTCCGCCCGCCCCACTTGCCCGATAAGTGTCTATTTGTAGGTCTTTTTCGTTGATCTCGATTTCAATATCGTCGTGAATATCAGGCCACACTTCGACCAGCGCAAACGAGGTCTGCCGCTTGCTATTGGCGTTATAGGGGCTGATACGGACAAGGCGATGAACACCACGCTCGGACTGCAAATAGCCATAAACCCAATCACCCTGAATCGAAATCATCGCACTTTTCAGGCCGGCTTCTTCACCTTCCATCTGGTCAACGATTTCAATTTTGTGATTATGTTCTTCGGCCCAGCGTATATACATCCGCATAAGCATCTGGGCCCAATCTTGCGCGTCCGTCCCCCCTGCCCCGGCGTGAATGGCGAGGATGGCATCTTCATTGTCGTATCTTCCACCTAACATGGCTTGGAAGGACAGCTTTTCAACCTGCTCGACCAACTGGTCAGCTTCCGCGTCAAGTTCGGCCTCCAAGCTATAGTCACCCAATTCCGCCAATTCGAGCGTGTCTTGGATGTGCCGGAAGGTTACCTGCCATTTTTGGACTTCGTTCCGCAGTTTGGCAATATGCTGCATGGTCGCCTGTGCCGAAGAAGCATCGTTCCAAAAATCAGGTTGGATGGATTTTTCTTCAAGTTGGACTAATTCATCGGCTTTTTTAGCGATGTCAAAGACGCTCCATAAGGGCTTCGATTCGCTCACGCATTTCATTGAGGCGGCTTACTACTTCCATTAACTTTCTTTCTCCTCAAGCTCATCGAACAGTCCCGCAACAAAGCGATCCGGGTCGAAAGGGACTAAATCATAAATGGTCTCGCCCACACCGATATAGTGAATCGGCAGGCCGAGTTCCTGATGAATTGCGAAAATCATGCCACCCTTCGCTGTGCCATCCAATTTGGTTACAATCAACCCTGTGACATTGACCATTTCTTGGAATTTTTTGGCCTGCGTAAGGGCGTTTTGTCCAGTGGTGCCATCTAAGACCAGCAGCACTTCATGGGGAGCATCCGGCACAACCTTGCCCATCACCGCGTACACTTTTTTCAACTCTTGCATTAGATTGAAATTGGAGTGAAGGCGTCCAGCGGTGTCCACAATCAAAATTTCTGTCCCGCGTGCGTTGGCAGCTTCAACAGCATCATACACAATCGCACCGGGATCCATACCGGGTTTACCTGCGATCACTGGCACCCCTGCCCGTTCACCCCACACCTGCACCTGATCAATCGCGGCGGCACGGAAAGTATCGCCTGCTGCAATCAAGGTTTTACGGTTATTCAATTGCATACGGCGGGCCAGCTTGCCAATCGTGGTTGTTTTGCCCGACCCATTAACGCCAACAATCATGACCACCGATAATTTGCGTCCACTGATATTCAACGGAATAGGGCTGCTCAAAAGGCCGCGTAGTTCAGCTTTAATCGCGTCGTTCAGATGGCTGGTCTTAGTCAATCCGTCACGCCGAACACGCGCCTGCAATCGTTTGATTAATTCAGTTGTGGTCGGCACACCCATATCGGCCTGCAAGAACATGGCCTCGATCTCGTCCCATGTATCCTCGGTGATGTTGGTGTTACCCAACGCTTGGGCCAACCGCCCAAAAACGGCCTGCCGAGTCCGGCTCAAGCCTCTTACCAGTGAACCCACCTTATCCTCACTTACTGCTGAAATTAGCGTCTTTTGCGATTTATTACGTGCTAGGTTGCGTTTGGGAATGGAAGTATACCCGTGCTAAAGCGACGTTTCAATATTCGACTCTGGGTTGGAAATTTGAAATACACCCTTCTGTTGGGAGGGTGTATAATATCACTTGAGAGTGAATGCTAAATCAAAAATAACTGAATTTTGTAAATATTGCATTAGACAGGCAATTCTAAAAAGAATAAGGATACAATTTCCCTTACTACCCTTTTCTAGTAAACTAGATTTGAGTACAGTTTTGGGGACTTGAGGGCAGCAATCATGGAAGTGAGCAATGTTTCTATGATAACCAAGATGTGTTCCAAATGCGGAACCGAAAATACGGGTGAAAATCCAGTTATGTGCACAAACTGCGGGGAATTATTGCCAGAAACCGGTTTAAAAACTCGCCAGTTAGAAGAAAAAGATGAAGGCCCAGTTGTCCCAAAACGCCGTTGGGGAACTGCACGTTTTGATCGTGAAACGGTCGTGATTTTCCATGTGCGTGGTAATGACAAACCCCTCAAACTCCATTTGGAAACTGAATTGGTGCTGGGTCGCACACACGGCAACGAAAAAGTTGATGTGGATTTTGGCCCGTATGGAGCAGTAGAAGCAGGTGTGTCGCGCCGTCATGCACGACTGCGACGACAAAATGAGACGGTCGTTATTATTGATGAAGACAGCGCGAACGGCACTTATTTGAATGGACAGAAGATTTTATCCAACGAGCCTCGTATTCTGCGCGATGGTGATGAAGTCCGTCTTGGCCGATTAGTCATGCGGGCCAGCTTTGAGGATTCAATTGCCTGATGTCGCCTCGCAAGCATCTTAGTCCATCAGAACACGAACCATCCGAAAATGAACCGTCCGCGCTAACTCACCTTGATGCACAGGGTACGGCGCGGATGGTTGATGTTGGGCACAAGACCGACACGGAACGCATCGCAGTCGCAGGTGGTCGTGTATTGGTCAATCCAGAAACATTTACCGCGATTCGGGACGGCCTCGTTAAAAAAGGTGATGTTCTCACGGTGGCCCGTATAGCAGGCATTATGGCGGCAAAACGAACCTCGGAGTTAATCCCTCTGTGCCATCCGATCCCCCTCACCCACATTGATATTGATTTGGAATTGGACGCCAACGCATCAGCAGTCAATATTCGGGCGACAGCACGCACCAATGGCAAGACCGGGGTCGAAATGGAAGCCCTAACCGCTGTTAGTGTAGCGGCGCTGACCGTCTATGATATGGCAAAAGCCCTTGACCGCGAAATGCGTATTGAGAGCATCCATCTGCTCGAAAAACGGGGCGGCAAAAGCGGCGATTATCGGGCGAAAGATTTTTAAGCCTACCTCCTTGACTCCCCTTTTTGTAAAATTAGCCCATCGGTAAAGACAACAGACAAGGTATCTTCCCATGACCTTTACCTTAAAAGTCAGGCTATTTGCGACGCTAAAAGATTTGGCAGGGTTAAGCGAATGCACCCTTCAACTGACAGACGACGCAACAATTGAAACGGTGCGCGAACACCTCGTTCATCAGATTCCCGCCCTAAAAATCGCCCTAGCCAGCGCGATCCCGGCGGTGAATCATGAATATGTGTTTGAGGGCCATATCATCAAATCGGGTGACGAGATCGCGTTTTTCCCACCGGTTTCTGGCGGAAGTGATACGGTGAATTGGCCTGAAATTGCGCTGTTAGCGGAACAACCCATTGATTTGAACGACCTTGCCGCCAAGGTTGTGACCCCCGCGACAGGAGCGATTGCACTGTTTAGCGGGTATGTGCGTGGTGAAACCAAAACTCAAGATGGCATTGTCGCTACGACCCGCCTAGAATATGAGGCTTATGCACCGATGGCTATGGCAAAAATGCAGCAAGTGATTGCCGAAATTCGCCACCAATGGCCGTTAGTCCAAGGCGTCGCGGTGGTCCAACGGATAGGCGATTTGGAAGTCGGTCAACCCACTGTGTTGATTGCCTGTGGGGCAGGTCATCGAGATCAAGGTTGTTTTGAGGCGGCCCGATATGGAATTGATCGGCTAAAGGAAATTGTGCCTGTCTGGAAAAAGGAATTTCACATAGATGGCGAGGCATGGGTGGAAGGAAAATATCAACCCAAACCGGAAGATACCCTCAAGAGTTGATCCGTTCGCCGTATCATAGCAATTCTCATTTTGATTGACCTAGCTCGATTCAGCACGGCGGCTTCAACCCCGTTTCATCCTCGGTCAGCCCATTTGAGAACCGCTATAAACTACTTTCTAGGAAAAAAAGTGGTAATTCGTACAAACTGCCAGAGGCGTGCTATATTGGAGAATGATGCACGTATCCGGTATACTACCCCGCTGTGGGGAGCAAATTTAATTGAGTTTTCCTCCCATCATGCCGTGATATTAAGGGTAAAAAACACTCGTGGCAAGAAAAACGCTCGGTAAATACGAAGTCATAGAACGGTTGGGTCGAGGTGGGATGGCAGAGGTCTATAAAGGCTATCACGCCGCGCTTGACCGCTATGTTGCCATCAAACTTCTTCACCCCTTTCTGGCAGATGACCCGGAATTTAAAGACCGCTTCGAAAAAGAGGCCCGCAACGTAGCCAAACTCCGCCATCCCAATATCGTACAGGTCTTTGACTTTGAGTATGACCAGCATGGCGAAAGTTATTATATGGTCATGGAGCTAATCAACGGCCCGACATTAAAAGATAAGCTGTTTGAATTAGCTGCCAACGACCAACGCTATTCGCTTGAAGAATCGGTGCGGATTATTTCCGACACCACCAATGCCCTGTCCTATGCCCATAAACGCAACATGATTCATCGGGATGTCAAACCCGCCAACTTGATGCTAGATGAAGATGGGCGCATTGTCCTAACCGACTTCGGCATTGCAAAAATCGTCACTGGGGTACAATTTACGGCCAGTGGTGGCATGGTAGGAACACCTGCCTACATGGCACCCGAACAGGGGCTAGGTGAAGCGGGTGACGAGCGCTCCGATCTATATTCGGTCGGTGTTATCCTCTATCAAATGGTGACAGGCCGCCTGCCCTATGATGCCGACACCCCATTAGCCATTATCTTGAAACATCTAAACGAACCCATCCCCGATTTACGCAAGATCGAACCCGGCCTGCCCGATTGGGTGGTACAGGTGACGACAAAGGCGATGGAAAAAGACCCCGACAAACGCTATCAATCTGCCGAGGGCTTTTTGGAGGATCTACGCCGGGGCTTGGGTGGTCGAGTGCTTATCAGTGATGTTAAGACCCCCAACTCAGTATTTATCAACGATTCAAGCGCCGACAGCGTGCTGGCTACAGGTAGCAAGCCGTTGGCGGTGATTAATGAAGCAACCGAACAAGACAAGCGCCGCATTACCGGGTCGCACCGCACCGTACTTGATCCTAATCGTCCAAGATCGGGCCAAGCGCCGAACCCACCAACTCAAACGCCCCGCACCATGACAACAGGCGGGGCACGTAATCTAAATTCCGCCACCAGCACCGGACGCACCAAACTCCCGGAGCAGACCTCAGGTCGCCAAAAAAGTCGCGGTTGTACATCGGTTGCCATCACCGTGCTATTCATACTAGTGGTACTCGGTGCGGTGCTTGGTCTCATTGTCACAGGTCAAAATGGCGATGGCCCGTTGGCAGGCTTTTTTGAAAACGGCGATACCGATACCCCCACCACTAAAATCGCTGTGGAGAATTCCAGCCCGACCCTGCCCATTTTGCCGTCGAGTGAGCCGAGCAGCACACCAACACCCAGCAATACCCCCACGCCTAGTAAGACAAGCACCCCCAGCAGCACGCCGACGGCGACAGCCACCCATACATTCACGCCGTCCTCAACACCAACCAACACGGCGACAACAACGGCAAGCAGCACCCCAACCCAGACGGCATCGCCAACTTCGGCTTTGCAGGCTACACAGACCGCACGGGTACAAGTTTTTGGCAGCCAAACCGCCGCATTTATCGAGACCGCAATTGCCGCGACGCCAACACTAACGGTCGAAGAAGTCCTGACACGGTGCGATTTGGATTATGCGATTTTGGAGCCGCGTGAATTGGATATCGCGCCATCATTACGTGATACTGTGAACCCGCGTTTGGTACAGGCTGGGGCTGAGTTTACATTTGATGTGGTAATCGAAAATGCCAGCACTTGTAATTGGCCCAGTGATGCCGGATTAGAATTCTTCTTCTTGAAAGATACCACCCTACTGGAGATAGACTATCAGCCTTTGTCCATCCAGTGTAGTTCGCAGGAACGGATCTTCAAAGACGTGAACTACACCAGCCCGAATCGTCCACGCATTTTCCTAGAAGGGCCAGTCGCACGGGGTGATTCATTAGTGTTCACTATCACCGGATTAGCGCCGCGTCAATATGGCTGTTATTTTGGGGTATGGCAACTACAATTTGCAGACTATAGCGTACCAGTCGGTGACCCCATTATCATGCCCATACAGGTCTTTGGTGGGGAATAGACCCCAACTCAAAATTCCATGTAGAAAACAAAAAGGGCAACGAGATTATCCCCCTGCCCTTTTTTATTTCGTGATGACCGGCGGGTTTAGTTCACATTGAGGATAGGCTCGGCACGAATGACCAAGCGGTCAGAATAGACCCCGCGTGCAAAATCCCAATTCGTACAGGTTAACAACGTCAAGATAGGGTCAACCGTCGGGTGCGTCACCTCAATGGCCGTTGCATTAACGGTAATGACCTCGGTGACACGAAATGCATATTTGTATGGCCCATCGTAGACAAAGATGTCGTCGCCAACCTCAAGTTCATCGAGGCGCCTAAATGGTCCGGGGTCGTCATTAGAAAGCTGGACGTGTGCCACCAAAACAGTGTTACCCCACGTCGGGGCCATCCATGTCGTTTTTTCCAACCAACCGACACTGTGGCCCAAATTGCTGACATCCCAAGCGGCATCCGCATAGGCCAGTTCCACAATGGGTACAGGGTCGGTGAAATTCAACTTTGGAATATCAATCCGCCGATCCCCAGAAGGGGTCGGTGGAATATAAGGTGTTGGCGATGGGCGCAGCGTGGGCGGCGCGTCTAAGGGTGTGGGAGCCACTGGGCTTTCCAGCGGCTCTCCGGTTGGCAAAGGCGTCAAGGTTGGCGCACGGTCAAGGGTAGGTGAGGCAGTCGCGGTGACACCGGGGGGCAGCACCACTTGGGCTGTCCCCGTAGGGTCATCTTGCTCATCCCCGCTACCCACCAAAACGAGGGCGCTCGCAATAATTGCGATAATGAGTACCGCTAGACCTCCCAAAAGCCACCGCTGCCGATTGATCTGCCCGGTACTCAACAGGGCCAGCAAACCAAGCATTAACAGCGGAGCCACTCCAAAAGGGCGGCCTGCAACTCCTGCCACCCCCTGAGTCGCCATATTCAAATCGGCGGAGTCGGGTTCACCCTGCCCCGTAGTCGGTAAGGCTTCAGCGTCTGCCCCAATTGCCAGTTCAACCGTCGCGCAGATCTGTGTACGACCCGTCGCAGCGGCGCAGGCATCATTGGTAATCAACGATGGGATGGCAACATCATCGTTCACACGGGCAATAATCACCACAGTGATACGTTCACCGGGGTTCAATTGACCGGTCGTAACCGTAATCAGCTGCCCACTTAGCACTGACGCACCGACGGAGGTTGTGGCATTGTTCACGGCCAATTCTAGTGGCATGTTGTCGGTCATGGTGATATTCGCCATCGCCGTTGTGCTGCCGTTTGTAATGGTCACGGTGAAGGTGACATCCTGACCGGGCAACGCGGATTCGGGTGTGACTGTCTTGGTGATAGTCGGGTCGAGCGCTGTCGGGTCAAGCGGGTTACCATCCGGGTCAGTCGTGGCAATAGTTGCCGTTGGGGTAAGACCAGTACCGGGGATGGTAGCGGTCGGTGTGCCCACACCCGTGCTGCTATTGGCGCGGAATTCCAAGAGTTCGATGTCCGTCGCGGTCGTTTGGGTGGTACCAGCGCGACCCGTAGCAGTCAGTGTGGCACGGAACGACCCAACACGGTCAGCCAACCAATATCCAGTCGCCGTAGCAACCTCGCCGGGATTCAAAACGCCGTCGGCATCGTTGATAACCATCGTGATTGTCGGCAACGGTGTTTGATTGCGCCCACTCGTCAACACGATACCGTCATTATTTCCGACGGCATTCGTGAAGCTCAACTGCGTCAGTTGGAGCGTCGCTGAGAGATTATCCAATACCTGTGTACCGCTATTTTGGATACTTGCTGTAAACGTGATTTGTCCACCAACAACACCCGGATTCGGATTGGCTGCCAAACCAAAGGCATTGATGGCAGGACGGCTGACCGTCACCTCTACCGTGTCTTGGTTCGCAATTTCAAAAGCCGGGGTGGCAGGAGGCGTTGGTTGGTTGCTCCACAGAACAAGGCCAACCATGAAGGTGATCGTTGCCGGGTCAGCCTGATCAATGGTGTAGGTCAATTCGTTATTCGTCAAAGCCGCATTGTCATACGCCAGTGTACAAGTTGCCCCCGCAGCCAACGAACCACTGCTGAAGCAGACACTGTTCAAGGCAGAATACAAGTCGCCCAACACATCCGGTGCGGCTGGATTATCCAAACGACCAGTGGTAATCGGGTCTTGAGCCAAAGGCGGCAGGAACAACGGTGAAGTACCCGTATTGACGATGGTCAGCGTGAAATTGACTGTATTGCCAACATCCGCCGCAGTCGGATCAACGTCCAGAGTGACGGTATAGCCAAGATCGTAAATCGGGAAGTCGGTTGATGCAGTATCACTGACATTGACAGCTTGTACAAAGCCTGTGGCCGTTGCAACAACTGTAGCAACCGGTGCGAGGGCTATCGTCGGCGCGTAGTTAAGGCACGTCACGGTCACAGTAGCATTCGGGTTCAACGTCCCGACAAACGTCGGCGGGTTGAACGTAAATCCACCCGCGCAGACCGCCGTTCCATCAATCGTCATTTCCGGCACAATACCTGTAATCTGTAGCGAATTACTGGCATTAGTGATGTCGAACGAGATATCAACCGCGTAACCCGTCCCCACGCGCCAAGTTGTGATCGGGGTCGCTGGGTTGCTGGTAAAGGCTGAGGTTGGCGCCGTGACTGTGATGGGCGGCTGAATCAGCGTATTGACCGTTGCCGTATCCTCTGGCGTGACTAATGCTCCTTGATAGACCTCAATGACATGCGTTGCGGTACTGCCTGCCGCCGCCGTGCCCAAGATATCGCAGGTCGCTTGGGCTGTGATCTCCGCAGCAACCGCCAAAGAAGCGGTTCCAAGCCACAGCGGATTAGAACCCGCATCAATTGCCGTCCACACTTCGCATTCGGGTGAGTCGTTAGTTGGGTTATGCTCCAACCGAACGTCGGTGACCGTCAAGCCGCTAACGTTGCGGACATGATAGGTGTAGGTGATTTGTCCACCCGGTACGCCTACCGTCGGATTTGCATCCACTTGGCTTATGATCAAGTCCACATTCGGGTCGGCGACCACTGGAATCGAGATCGTCGTCGTTGCGGTGTCACCCGTCGTCATGTTGGCTGTCCAGATGCCGTCAATCGGGTCTACCGTGCCCGTGTAGGTGTAATTGCAGGTAAAGGCCAGAATTTCACCGGGTGATAGGGTTGCATTGGCGGGTACAGTTGGGACAGGGGTGTAGGCGGTGCAGAGGGCCACCGGACTGTTATCCAAGATTTCTTGAATCGTAAGCGTCCCCGTTCCAATGTTTTGCAGGGTGAAGTTCAGCTGCACTGGCACGGGTGTTCCGGTGTAGATCACAGGATTTGGAATCGCTGCGACATTAAAGACCAAGTTTTGTCCGGGTTGACGGACGTTGACATCCCGCGACACCGTCTGCGAAAGCGGCACTTCATTACCACCTTGGAATTGTGCGCCAGAAGCTGTCACCGCCATCGTATAGACGGGCACATCGGTTGCCAGCATTTCAACACCCGTGCGAGCCGTTTCATAACAGTCACCGGGGTCAAGACTGAACCCAAAGCCGGGTAGCGGTAGTGGGCCAATATCGTCTACCAGTGAGATTGTCGTGATGGGCTGATCATTGGGTGGCGTCCCATCGGCCAGATTACAAATACGATAGATGAACGATACGAAATCCCCAACAAGGGCATCATTAGTGCTGGGAGTATTGGTCACCAGCAAATTGCCATCGGGGATAAAGACCGCCACCGGGCCAGCCTGTACGGTGGTCACAACGCCGTTGACCGTGCCTGTCACCGTCACCGTGTTCAGGATTGGGTTGGACGGAATTGGCGCTTGAACCAGATACGGGAAGGTATGCGTCTCCGATTCACCGGCTGCTAGGGTTGGACCCCATCCCGCAGCGGTCCATTCAGGTAGGCCTTCCAGCAAGGGGTCAGTGACCGTGAGCCCCGTGATCGCGTTACCACTTTCGTTGGTCACAGTGATAGTGTAGTTGACCGTATCGTTAACGGCTGCATAGTTGGTATCAGCCGTCTTCGTCACTGACAGACCACCCGCTGAACGTGTGACCGTCCAACTATTTTGGGCTGTCACAAAATTACCCTGCAACGCGCCCTGAGCGATGGCTGAAAAGACCATCGTGTTATCAGCAGGCGTCACCGTGTATTGGAAGGTAAATGGCGCCGAAACCCCGCCGGGCAAGAGATCAAACGGTACGGCATTTAGCGGGTTGGGGTTGTAGAACGGCACGGCCACACTAATGTTATAGATCGTGTCAGTCGTGCTAAGGTTTTGTACCAAGACGGTGAAGTTTAGCAGATCGCCGACCTCAGCGGTGGTAACTCCACTGTCCTCAGTAATCAGAACCAGCAGATCACCAAGCGCCACAGGAACCGAAACGGTATCGGAGCGCGAAATCGGATAGGTGTTTGATTCCGCGGTAACCGTCACGGTATTGACGACATTCGTCAAAGCCCCGGACACAGGCGCACCTTGATAGATCCATGTAGCGTCCTGCCCCGGCCCAAGTGTGGTCGGCGCGGTTGCCCATGGTCCTTGCAGCGTATCCGTCACTTCCATGTTAATCACCGTGACGGTCGCGGATGGATTCGAGATGGTAACTTCATACCAAATCGTTCCACCCGGTCGGACGGCGGTCGGTGTATTAACTGGGCACGGGTTAAAGCTCCCCGGCTGTGTACCAGTATCAATACAGGCCCGCTTGGTAATTTGCAGTGCTACGGGCAGGACAAACACCTGTGTCGTATCACCACGAATCGTCGTGAAGTTACCAGTCGTTTCTTCGCGCCCACGCACGTCTACTCGGTTGGTTAACACCGCGCCGTCGCGGGCATAGATGGCCTCGTATGGATAGGACGCGATCAAGAACGTTTCGTTCACATCCAACGCGGGACTATCGGTCGGATCAATCAAATCATCGGTATCAAAGGCATTCGTTAACTGCTGCCAGTCGTTATTCTGATAGAGTGGGTCACGCCATTCAATCATATCGAGCGGCGCGTCACCCGTATTCGTGACCGTAATGCCATAGTAGTACGTCACCCCTTCGTTGATCGAAGTGATGATATTCGGGCTCGGGCAGCCCAACTGATCTAGCGGATCACAGTCATAGGCCTGTTTTTCAACCACGATACCCAGATTACGCACATCTACCGAAGCGCTGGTGCTGTCCACCAACGGCCCTTCATTTGGCCCGCCGGGGTCAGTGGTCGCAAAGAGACGCACCGTATTGACATATTCACTGGCTGGTGCAGGGTTCGGCACGACCAATTGTACAGTCGCACAGGCTACTTCGCCCTGTTGTAAGACCGCTGGCACAGTAGCGGGCGCACCCGTTGCATCGCAGCGTCCTTGAGGGTCGGCTGAACCGATGAAGATATTCGTGATCGAGAATGCCGATGGACCCGATGCCGGAACATCCACCAACTGGTCAATACGCAGTGCCCCATCCCCGGTATTTTCAACTTCAATATCATATGAGACAGTATCCCCAATCGCCGCACTGCCAACACTGGGAATCTTGTAGAGGGCAACATCGGGAATCAGAATGTCAACAATCGCTGTATCCGAGCCATCAGTGGGCAGATCAACCAGTATACTCCCGTTCGAGATTTCACCGGTCGCATAGGCCGTATTCACAAATGGGTCGAGGTTTGGGTCGTTTTCAATCTGTTCCGCCGTCGGCATGGTGAGACTATAGTCACAGACCAGCACACCAGCGGATGCCACAAGCGTCACGGATTGATTCGGGACTTCATACCCACATTCGGTCATCGGCATAGGCGTGTCGGGGGGAAGGCCAAGAGCCGCATTGTACCGATCATCCCACACCTGCACATTGGCGACATCTACATCACCAATATTAATCACAGTAAACCTGTAGGAGACTACAGAACCCGCCGGGGCTGATCCGGGGCCATATTTGATGACCAATAGCTGCGAGTCAGTGATGGCAACTGAGGCAATGGTCGTGTCGGTCGGTTGGATCGGCTCATTACTGGTATCCAATTGGACATCCCAATTAGAAGGTGTCGCCAGATTGCCATTGGCATCGTAGAGAACCGCACGAACGCCTGCGGTATTGATCAATGGGTTCGGATCAATTTCTTGTACGGTGTAAAGGTACCGATAGGTCGCAATTTCACCCTCAAAGAGTACCCCCGGCCTGCTGGGGTCCGGCCAATCCCATCCATAGGGGTCTATTCCACTGACAACATCATCAAAGCGAATGGAGGTCAGGGCTGGATTACATACCCCAAAGTTCGCGGGTGGAATATTGGTCGGGTTAGGCGGCGGCGCGGGTGGATCTACGATATTACCGCAGTAGCTGGCACCATCAAGATGTCCGCCGAGAAGCGAATCCCACACATCGTCCAACAAGAGTGTGGCATCAAGGTTAATGCCGGCATTCACATTCTCAATGTAAAGCGTGTAGTCCACTGTATCGCCGGGGAAGGAAACTGTGGGTGTTGCAGTCTTGAATATGCGAATATTCGAGTCCTGAACATCCACCGTAGCAACCGTCTGAAGCGTAAACGGAATTCCCGGGGCGCTTGGTTGGGCGGGTGAGAAAGATTCTGCGGCCACTTGAACCGTATGAATCAACGGGTCACTCGACTGATCCACAATTTGATAGGGAATACACAGCGCTACCTGTTCGCCGGGTGCAAGCAAATGCGTCGGTAAAAGAGTGTTAAGCTGCGCTGAAATATCCGCTGTGAGTGACAAGCCATTGTTCAAGGTTGCTTGGTCTATCGCCAGATTACGGAATTCCAAGCCCAAACTTGTGTTCTGCAACAGAATTCCATAGTAAATCGTTTGGCTTATGGTCGCCTCGGGTACTCCGTCCGGTGTACCGGGTGGGAACAGATCGGGCAGCAGCGCCAAGGGATCGGGGTCATCCACAATCGTGTCTAGGTCGGGGCCATCAATGAGCGGGCAGGTCGGATCGCTAAACACAACCATTTCGATATAGAGTTCCGGCACATCTACATTCAAACGAATCCTAGATGTCGAATCCGGCAGCAACTCGCCCGTAGGTGTAAACCAAAATATACCTCGCGCCGTACAGGTAATCGTCAGGGTAGGATTGCTCCAACCTGCGGGAACAATGTAAGGCACATTGATCGAAAACTGCCCATTAGCCGGTGTTAAATCCAGCGGATCAGGTACACCCGGCGACGAGTCGGTCAGGATTAGACCCCCAGTTTCGTCGGCTACCGTGAATTGGATATCCGTGATGTCATAGTCGGTGCTGCCGCTAAACAGCGTCACCAAAATATCCACTACGCCACCCGCAGGTACGTCGGTCTGACTGGGGAGCATGATACACGACAACGGGCTGGCAGTGCCGATGCTGACCTCATCGCTGTTGAACAACAAAGCACCGGGGCCAGTCGCTATCGGTACATAGAACGTACCGGGCGGGCCGACATTGACGGTACCGGGTGCGGCTGAGGTTGGGCCGTTGAGCGGATAGTAATAGACAGTGGCCTGATTGGTCAACGTTGCAGGATCGTCCGGTTGAACTATGTAGGTTTGCTGACCATTCAAAACCAGCACGGCGCTGTTATCATCAGCGGCTGGATTCGGCCCATACTCATTCAATTGACCAGATTGGCCTACGTCTGGCAGGTTAGACGAATAATCCATCACCAACGGCGATGGGCTTAGAAGATTATCCACGACCTGCGTGACCTGCATATCGGAGACTTCGCTGACATTTTCGATTTGAATGTCATAGGTCGCCGCATTGCCGGGGAACACCAAGGACGGTGCAACGTTCTTGTCAATCGAAACCGGATTCTCTGAATCGAAATACCACAAGATGTCAAAGACATCGCAATTCGGCGGCGGGTTGGCGATGGTTACTTGGGTTGTGAAGGTAATGCGCTGTGGGTCAACGCCATCCGGATAGTCCTCTGGACGCAAAATTACATCATATTGATAGATAGCCACGCCATCAACCGGAATAACATTCGGTTGGCCCGGATCAGCCCATGTGAAGGACGCAGGCTGAACAGGTGCATTGGCTCCAAGCTGATTTTCTCGGATATAGAACTCATCTATCGCCGATACGAGCGTAACTGGGATATTCGAAATATTGGCTATCTGGAACGTGAACCGCGCTCGTTCACCGAGGGTGTATCGCCCATCGGTATCGCCAAACGGGTCTCCCGGAATCGAGTCATAGCGGCCTCGCATAATCAACGGGCAGGTAATCAGCACACTTGCTGTAGCCGTCCCAGTGACAATTAAACCACTTTGGGCCATCCCAGTTATGGTGACATCGTTCCGATAGGACGCATCAGGGAACTCTCCGCCGGGAGGGTTACGTTGGTATATCCCGGTTGCGGGGGTATTTGCCGCTGGTGGCACTGTGAGCCGATAAATACCAAGCGGCACCGTCGCATCTTGGGCGGTAGTTGCAAGAGCTGGACCGATTTGGAAGTCATCAATGTTGAAACCGGCTGGTTGCAGTGTGGTGGGGTCAAGGTCGGGTTGAATAACATCCGTAAAGGCATTCGCCGGATTGAAATCAACATATTGGTACATGGACTGGTTGAAAATCTGGACACTATACTGAATTGGTTCGGTCGCCACTGCACTGCCGGGGCCGAGCTTCACTACACGTAGATGGGGTACTTCACGGATTCCCCAAGTTACAACCGAAATCAGTCGTTGCGCTGGATCAATCACCCGATTAGCTACCGCCAACACCTCCATCGGGAATCCACCCGCTGGCATGGTTGGTGAATAGGTAAATCGGCATGTTCCAAAGATGGTCTCATCCGGCTGCATGGTGTTTGGCCCTGCGGCATTCACCGGGCCACCACCGCTTAAGCTTTGAACCTCACATAGTTCGTAATAGGAATTGAAGCCAAACGCCCCAACTTGATGATAACCTGCTTGTGGCGTTGCGCTGGTCTCAAGCAGATTGACGATGTACACATTTTCCAGCACCGTACTGGTTTCATTGGTAAAACTGAACACGAATGGCACATCGGCATCACCGCGCACCAAACTAGTCACCAACTCATCCGCCATATCAACTGGGTCTGACCGATCATTGAGCGGGCCCGTAAGGGTACCGGGGAGTTCACTAGAGATAATCGGGAATTCAAGCAGTGTTCGAATGACGACATTCTGCCCTTCAGCATCCCGACCATAGAGAATCACCTGAACTTGGAGGGGATTCCCATAATTCGCCGCATCCGCTGCAAGGAAAGTTCGGTCGAAATAATCAACGCGGGTTTGGAACGGCGTAAAAGTATCCCCTTGATCCATAAAGTTTATGTCGTCGGTCGGGAACGCCTCGTTACACGTCATCGGGAAACCTGTCACGCAGAAAACTAGCGGCGGCAAGATGGTAAACTGCACCCCCCCCACATTAGTCGCCACATAGGTAAAACGATAGGTAAATTCGGGTGGCGGATAGAGGCCGTAGGAGACAAGCGCATTTTCGGTAAGGGGTTCGCGGCGTGCCCGAATGAACGACGAAATCTGAATATCCGAAATATCCACTGAAACCGTCGTGCGATCCACCAATGGATCAGTTAGGGTAACACAGGTCGGGCTACCCTGCTGTGGTGCATAGACCTCGAACACAATGTCGAGCGGGTCGGGTGTTGACGCATTCACCAGATAGGTCACGCCAGAGAATAGCGCCTCATCGCGGCCTTGCGGGTCTCCTGATGGCGCCAACGATCCAGCGGGCTGTCCAGCGGGCCATGTAATGTTATTTGCAGGAAGCTCAAAGGGATTACCGGGTGTCAATGACCCTGTAATCGGATTGCGGACATACTGCCGGATTACGATACCGCACAGGTCTAGCGGGGATTCGTTGGTGAATGTCCCGCTAAAGTAGAGGGTATCCCCACGTAGGGCGGCTTCACCCTGTACCAAAGGAATACCGGGGCGATAGCGAATGGCTGTAATAGATACGTTAGGATTCGCGAGGTCAACCACCAACAAAGCCTCGGCAAACACCGCCGTGTTGTTGGGCCGGAACGCACGTACCCTTACCCGCTGGAATATCGGGTCTGGTGGGAATGCGCTAGGAACTGTATATGTAAATGTGGAAGCCGACTCACTCGGTGCGTCGCCGTACAGACCCGGCAGAATTAACCCTGAACCGATGACAGAATTGACATAGGTCGGTGCAGGGGCGTCTACGAAGGTTGGGTAGTTGGCAACATATTGAAGATCGTGCAAATTGATGGTCCCACGATTGTCATACAGGGTCGTGAACACCAAGACACTACCGGGTTGTGGTGGATTCGTTACAGCGTCATAGGGGGCACCGTCCACCGTGTCCAACTCCAGCGTCACTTGCAAGTCTTCGGAAATCACTCGTATCGAAGCTACTGCTGTATCCGTTACCGTTTGGTTAACCCCTGACAAAGCCAAACGTGCCACGACGGTAACTGTATTAACTAATGTAGAGGGGTCATTGATCCTCACAACATACGAGGTCGTCAGGACAATTTCATCACCCTCTAGTGGTCCATCACCATCGGGGTCTTCCGACAGGGTCGTACCGGGCGGAATCACCAAAGGCCCCGTTAGGCTGTCAATCGCCGAAATCTGCTGTAGGGGAATTTCACCCGTATTGCGAATGGTGATTTCATAGGCAATCGTATCCCCAATGGAAACCCCTAGTCCCGGGTTTGCCGGTGAGGTAATCGCTTTGGTCACGGTCACTTCTGGAATACGCACCGTGACAGGTGGAGCTTCCACATGATAGGTTGCCGTGTAACCGAAGGTATCGGTAATTTCAATGTCCGCTTCCAGAATAAATTCACCCGTTAATGGATCAACCAGCGCTGTATCCATCTCGACTTGGAAGTAACAGTAATAACTGACGCCGCCAGTAGTAATGGGCGGAGCAAGGGCTGTATTGTCAACCAGCGTACTCGCTACCGGGTCCGGCCCCGTATACCATCCAAATGGATCTAAATCGAGGAAGGTGGTATCCGAACAGTACGGTAAGGTGGCCGCGGTACCTGCCACTCGCACAATATCGGTTGTTGAGCCGAGTTGGGGTGGTGCAACACGCAAAACGTAAGGCACAAGTTCATCAGGATTGGCGAGCGCGGGAACCATAGGTAGGCCATCAAAGCCCACAAAACTAAAAACTGCGCGTGGTCCTTGCACCTGAATATTCAAACCTTGTGCGTTCGTAGGTGTCGCACTGGGCTGATGCACTACCCCGGGACACGCTCCCGGTGAGGGTTCGTTGGTACAGGACTCATAAGTCAAATCGAGAATGAACCGCACAAGGCCTGACGTTGTCTGGTCGGCATCGAAAAACACAAAGCCCCATGCCGTATCACCAATATTCATGACGCCGGGGGTGCCACTTGACCAGAAGATATTGGTTAGGTTACCAGATCCATCGAGATTCCAAATACCGCCAATAGCGCTGTCACGGTCCCGAACGCGTATCTGGCGCAGCACCACATTGTGACCAGCCGGATTACACGACGGATTGGTTAATGACGTATTCGATAATGAAAAATACGCGACTAGGTGGCGGTCGAAGGTAACGATTGAAGGCACACCAACGATATCGCCAATTTCTTGAGTAGACCAATCGGGTGCTGTTCCATCGGTGTCGTTTATCTGTCCATTAAGGATAGGGAAATATTGAGTTGGGTAGCTTCCGGGGCCATCATTGAGAAACATGACTCCGTCCAAACCTATCATACAGTCAATATTCGCTGGCCCACGCGAAGGACGACCGGGGGCTGTGGGGTCTGTTCCCTCTCCGCCAGATTCTGTCTCGAGGAGTGAGGACGAAGTGTTTTCTGTCGAATTAGCTACGCTTGCGGCTTCGGCTGTGTCTGTTGTGTTGATAGAATTCAACTGCGCTGACATCAGCGAGGGCAAGAAGCTCACAATCAAGGTCAGGATTATGACCAGATGATATGTCCTCTGCAGGACGCGCTTCCTCATAAGTGCTTTCTCCGATGGTTATTCGCCGTGGGGCGATCTGCCGATGAAATATCCCAGAGCGAAGGCAAAAAATAATGAAATAGAATCGAAACATTAACGATTCTTCGCCCAAGAATTAATTAGACTCTCATCCAATCTTCATTATAAACGCGAATTCACGACTCCGCTGTTTTAGAATTGTTTTAGGCGAATTGTTAAGCAATGTCAAATGTCAAGTTTTTGTAGTATCTTGTATACCACTTCCTAACAATTCAACACAAAACGGCTCAAAATAGAGCAGAACACATGTTTCAGGGTAAAGATTACCACAATTCTGAATTTTGTAAATTTTTATATTGCATATAAGATTGTTACAATCGGCACATCGGGTTGGGAAGGTGAGAAAATCGAGAATAGGGCAACCCTTCCAAACATCCAATGGTAAATTTTGTAACGTTTCCATAAGGTATCATGACTAATCTAAATGCCTGTAGATTAGGCCTTGCCCATCAAACTTCAAGAAAGGGACCAGCATGTTCAAAAAACACAACAAGAAACATCGTAACTCGCTTACCCAAGCCGGGCTTTCTCGTCGAGATTTCCTCCGCATCAGTGGTTTCACCCTAGCCGCCAGCACCCTACCCTTAAACAACCAAACCTTCAATACGTGGCAACAACCGTTCCGCACAGGATTGTTGCGACGGCAAGCCAGCGGTACCTTACGGGTAGCATGGGGTGCACCTGTCACACTTGACCCGGCCAAAGCCTCAGCCGACAGTGAAATTGCCTTTTTGAACGCTGTCTATGATTACCTAATTGATACCAATGATAAAGCCGAGCTTCTCCCACGCCTTGCCCAAAGTTGGTCGGTAAGTCCAGATGGATTGGAATATACCCTGAAACTGGTCGAAGGTGCGACTTTTCACGATGGTAGCGCGTTTTCCTCTGCCGATGTGGTCTACACGTTTAACCGCCTGAAAGACCCGAATATCTCAAGCGCGGTGGATCTGTTCACGGTGGTAGATGAAGTCGTCGCTGTTGACCCGACTACGGTGGCCTTCCGCCTAAATAAAACCAATCCGGATTTCCTCTACAGTCTCTCCGACAACCGCACCCTGATTATCAAAGACGGCACCGAAGACCCCACTGCCGATTTTAATGGCACAGGCGCGTTTAAACTGCTGGAATATCGCCAAGAAGACCGCGCCACCTTTGAAGCCAATCCGAACTACTGGCTGGCAGGTGCGCCGGGAGTCGCCAATCTCGAATTTATCTTCTTTAGTGACGAAGATGCCCGTGTCAATGCGCTGCGGGATGAATCTATTGAGATTCTGCCGCGCATGGCAAACGAGACCTTCCTCGCCCTTCAATCAGAGGGGTCATACAAAACCTACGACATCGCCACCAATGGTTATGATGCCGCTCGCCTGCGTTTTGACCGGGGCATCGGCACCGACCCGCGGGTTTGGCAAGCCTTTAAGCTCGCCACCGACCGCAGCGAGGTTTTCGACAAAGTAACGCTCGGTTTTGGTGCCGAGGGCAAAGATACCCCTATCGGCCCACTCTACGGCCTGTATTTTGACCCTGACCTCACTGTACCTGCACGTGATCCGCAAGCGGCACGTGATCTGTTGACGGCAGCCGGCTATCCGGATGGCATTGACTTGCCCTTCTACTTCCCAACTGCCCCCAATCGGCAGCAATTAGCCGAAATCCTGCGTTCTCAATGGCAGGATGCGGGTATTCGGGTCGAGTTGAATCCACGCGAAGAAGCCGTGTATTATGCCGATGGTCCGGACAGCTGGCTTGAGGCCGATCTAGGCATCACCCCTTGGGGATCACGCCCCACCCCGCAGTTCTACCTAGATGTGGCCCTGAAGACGGGCGCGGTTTGGAATGAGGCCAAATTCTCCGATGTCGAATTAGACGCGCTCATTGATCTCGCCGGGTCTTCGCTTGACCAAGAGGAACGAGTCGAGGCTTATCGCCGGATTCAGACCGTCATGATCGAACGCGGCCCGCTAATCATCCCCTATTTCTTTGCCAGCCTGACCGCGACCAGTGAATCGGTTGAGGGCATTGCCCCCCACCCCTTCCCCGGACGGATGGATTTGCGCTTCGCAACCGTCGGTTAGGATTTTGTTGGGGCAGGTCAAGCTGGCCTGCCCTTCCTTCTTTATTTTTCTTATGTTACATATCTCTGGCAAACAAGATGGCGAACCCGACTGCGGTTGACGTAACTCAACTCTCTTCTCAACTAGTACACACCCTACGTGGCCTCCTTGCAGCCCCACTGCCATTCATTGGAACCCTCGTCTTTGTAGGATTCCTCTTGTTGGCAATTTTTGGTCATCAAATTGCTCCCTATGAATTCGATAACCAAGATTTTGACGCCCGGCAACCCCCGGATTGCAGCTTAGGTGTCCTGAATCCATTGCGCGACGGCTGCGATCACCCTTTTGGTACCGATAATCTAGGCCAAGACGTCTACAGCCGGGTAATTTTGGGCACACAGGAAGTGTTTCGATTAGCCGGATTGGGCACTCTCATGGCCGTCCTGATTGGCACCACCATCGGCCTGATTATTGGTTATGAAGGCGGTTTGGTAGACGAGGTTATCGCCCGTTTGCTGGACAGTTTTTTGGCGATGCCGGCCCTGCTGCTGGCCTTAGTGTTGTTGGGTTCATTGGGCAACGCTGAGAACAGCTTGTTTTTGGTTCTCATTATAGTATATGCGCCTATTGTGGCCCGTGTCGTGCGGAGCAATGTGTTGGAAATCAAGACGCGCGGCTTTGTGGAAGCGGCTCAATTACGGGGCGAAACTCGATTTTATATCCTCTTCCGCGAAATTCTGCCCTCCGTCATTCCGGCTTTGGTGGTCGAGGCATCCCTGCGCTTTTCATACGGCATCTTTCTGGTCGCATCATTGGGTTTTCTGGGTATCGGTGCCCATCCCCCCACCCCCAATTGGGGCCTGATGGTCAGCGATGCCCGCACATGGTACAGTATCGCTCCTTGGATGTTGGAATATCCGGCGGGGGCAATTGTTGTTTTGGTAATCGCGGTCAATCTCATGTCGGACGGCATCCGTCGTCTTGTCCAGCGCAGCAATTAGGAAAGACCACCATGTTAATCCGCCAAGCCACCCCCGAGGATGCCCGTTTACTTGCCGAACTCAGTACCCATGTCCAGCAAGTGCATGTCGAGGTACGCCCAACCACTTTTCGACCCGCTGAAGTCACTGACGACCTGATTCAATTCTACGCCGACCTGCTCCCTCAACCGGACTGCTATTTTTTTGTTGTGGAGGACGAGGGCATCGCGGTCGGCTATGTGTTTGTCAAACGGGTAGATCGTTCGACGAATCCATTCACTTTTGCCAATACGTTCCTCCATATTGACCAGATTTCGGTCAACTTGGAAGGCCGGGGCAAGGGTTATGGCAAAGCGTTGATGGCAGTCGTCTATGAACTCGCCCATCAGCAAGGGATTCAGCGCGTCACGCTCGATGTCTGGCAATTTAACGTTGGCGCTATCGAGTTTTATGAGCATCTTGGCTTTAATCCATTTATGCAGCGAATGGAATTCTTGCTTGAATAACAAACCCAACACACCCGTTCTGGAAGTTCAAAACCTGTACGTCAGCTATCACGCCAATCGCCAGTGGTATGAAGCCATTCGTGATTTTGAGATCACCGTCCACCCCGGTCAAATTTACGGCGTCGTCGGGGAATCCGGCTCTGGCAAAAGCACCGCAATTAAGGCCATCATTCGTTATTTGGGCAAAAACGGCAAAATCAATGATGGGCGAATTTTGTTACAGGGCGAAGATATTGCTCGTAAACCGCGCCGATATATGAAAACCCTGTGGGCGACGCGGATGCATATGCTCCCCCAAAATCCCTTTGTGGCGCTTAATCCTGCCATTCGCATCGGTGAGCAAGTGGCGGAAACCATTCGGGTGCGCGACGGTCTCAGCCGTTCTCAAGCGCGGAGCAAAGCTATTTCGATGTTAGAACGGGTACGTCTTGCCGACGCCAAAGAGATCAGCCATCGCTACCCGCATGAACTCAGCGGCGGGATGCAGCAGCGCATCGTCTTGGCAATGGCCTTTAGTGCCTCGCCGCAGATTTTGATGTTGGATGAACCCACGACTAGCCTTGATGTCACTACCGAAGCCACCATTTTGGACATCATCCGCGACTTGGTGCAAACTTCGCAGGCTGGGGCGATTTATGTCACACATGATTTAGGCGTCGTGGCCCAATTATGTGAACGAGTTGCGGTGATGTATGCCGGGGAAATCGTTGAAGATGCGCCTGTTCATGATCTCTATGCCCGTCCCCTTCACCCCTATACGATTGGCTTAATCGCCTGCGTGCCGCGCTTGGGTCAGACTAAACAGCAGGCCGCCCTTCGCACCATTCCGGGCCGTCCCCCTTCCTTACAGAATCGCGGAGAGGGATGTATATTCGCCCCGCGCTGCCCTGTCGCCTTGGAGAAGTGTTTTGTCAAGCATCCCCCGCTTGAACAGGCCGATGATGGTCGCAAAATACGCTGTCATCGCTGGCAAGAAATTGCCGACGGAGCATTGGTCGTTGAGCAAACCTTTCAGAGTGGCCTAGAAATAAGCGAACACCTTGAACGGGAACAGCTATTGGATGTTGAAGATCTGACCAAGCATTACGACGTACCACGCGGCCTGCTCGACTTTTTGCAGGGCAAGCCCGCCGCCACTGTCAAAGCAGTAGATGGGGTTAATTTGGGAGTTCAACATGGCCGCACGCTGGGCCTGGTAGGGGAAAGTGGCAGTGGCAAAACCACCCTTGCCCGCATGATTGTCGGCCTGATTAGCCGCACCGGGGGCACAATTGAGTTAAAGGGTCAGCCGATTGAAAGCTCAGTCCGTCAGCGCAGCCGCGATGCCCTCCGCCAAATTCAGATGGTTTTCCAAAACCCGCAGGATTCCCTAAATCCCTATTTGACTATCGGGCAGGCCATCCGTCGTCCATTGATGAAATTAGCAAAGCACAGCCGCCGCGAAGCCGAAAAAGAGGTACACCGCCTGTTAACTGCCGTCAATCTCGATGATAGTTATATCAATCGCTTTCCTGCCATATTAAGTGGGGGTGAACGTCAGCGGGTCGCCATTGCCCGCGCTTTTGCCTCGGTGCCAGAATTGATTGTCTGCGATGAACCCGTCTCCGCCTTGGATGTCTCGGTTCAAGCCGCTGTACTCAATCTTCTGGCCCGTCTTCAAGCCGAAAACGACACATCCTACCTGTTTATCTCGCATAATTTGGCGGTAGTGGGTTATCTTGCCGATTATTTGACCGTGATGTATCTGGGCCAGATTTTTGAGGTCGGCTATGGGCATGATTTGTTCGCCCCACCCTACCATCCCTATACCGAGGCGCTGGTATCGGCTATCCCGATTCCCGACCCCAACTATAAAACACAACACATTCGATTGAATGATGATATTCCTAGCCCGCGCAATCTACCGACTGGTTGCCGTTTTCACACCCGCTGCCCTCGGAAAATCGGGCTAATCTGTGAGCAAGAAGTCCCCCCTTGGCAGGATGACGGAGATGGGCATTTTGTTCGCTGCCATATTCCATTAGCCGAACTAACCGCGATGCAGCAAACGAACCCCCTACCCCAAAATCAGGAGCACGCATAATGCTGATTTTTGTACTCCGGCGGTTTTTCTTTTTTCTGATTACGCTGGCATTTACATCGGTACTCATTTTCCTATTGACCCGTGTTTTGCCCGGTGATGTCGCTCGAATCAAAGCCGGACGTGACGCGCCACAGGAGGCCGTGGAGCAGGTACGTCAAGATTTAGGCCTCGATCAACCTCTGCCTGTTCAATATTTCAATTGGGTCACCAATTTGGTGCAAGGTGATTGGGGCGATTCGTTCACAACCAATACCCCCATTTATCCCGATGTGCGTCAGCGACTCGAAAATTCGGGTCGTCTTGCCTTCTTGACACTACTTATTGCTATTCCAATTTCGCTGCTATTGGGTATTATTGCGGCGCTCAATGAGGGCAATTTAGTAGATGGCCTGATTTCGATTTTGACATTAGGCGTGGTTAGCCTGCCCGAGTTTGTGACAGGCATCTTTTTGATTAACACCGTCGCATTTAAATGGGCCAAAAAATGGGACTGGCTGCCCTATGAATTGCGCGGAAGCGCCTCCGGATTTAAGCCTGAAATGTCCTTCACCGAATCCCTACCCTACCTGACTTTGCCGGCTATCGCCGCGACGTTTGTTTTATTAGCTTATGTTACACGTCTGACCAGAGCAGGCGTGATTGAAGAACTCAAACGGGATTACGTCCGCACCGCCGAACTCAAAGGACTCCCCTACCCCATCGTGATTGTGCGTCATGTCTTGCGTAACGCCCTCTCCCCCACCGTGACCGTCATTGCAATTAGTCTCGGTTGGTTGATCAGCGGGCTTGTCGTGGTCGAGGCAGTATTTAATTATAAGGGGCTTGGCAGTCTGTTAATTTTTGCCGTCGAAAATCGTGACTTGCCAATCATTCAGTCGATTGTGATGGTGACCGTCTCAGTTATCTTGCTGGCGAATTTTCTGGCGGATTTGATGTATGCTGTGTTAAATCCACGTGTGCGATTGGGGAAATAAAATAGTGCCTGCACTTGCCGAAAATCTACTAAAATTTGGTATTGCGCTGATTGTGATACTTATCTTGCTGCGGCTTTCTCTGTTTCGGATTAGCCAGCCTGTGGCAAAAAAGGTCAATAGTTCAAAAATCGCGGGATTTCAGGCAGAAGTGGCGGTGTTAAATATGCGAATTATTGAGTTAATGGCGGAAATTGAAGCCTTAGAGCGTCGTGTCAAGCAATTGGAGGATGAAAAACATCAGCCCTAGAAATGAAGAACGGGTGGATGGGGTGAGGGAGGGCAGGAAGTGTGGGTGAGAGTGAGTTGGCAGTGACCTACTCTCCCAGAGGATGACTCCTCCAGTACCATCGGCGCTGACGGGCTTAACTGCCGGGTTCGGGATGGGA